>NZ_JARMMC010000022.1:0-61430 GCF_036216745.1 Fictibacillus sp. B-59209
ACCGGCGTTTCTCTTTATCCTCCGGTATTAGCTTCGGTTTCCCGAAGTTATCCCCGTCTTACAGGCAGGTTACCCACGTGTTACTCACCCGTCCGCCGCTAACCTCAGAGAGCAAGCTCTCTTTGGTCCGCTCGACTTGCATGTATTAGGCACGCCGCCAGCGTTCATCCTGAGCCAGGATCAAACTCTCCAATAAAGTGTTTGATATAGCTCTTAAAGTTTAAAAATTGATGGGATTGTAAAATCCCTGACTTACCTGGCTTTTGTTTGGTTTTCAAAGAACAAGTTTGTGTCGCTCGTTTTGGCGACTTTTATACTTTAACATTTTTGCAACCATCATGTCAACGATTATTTTGTTGATATTTTGTTGCTCATCACCGTCTCATCGGCGACAAGGGATACTATATCACGTATCGCTTTTTAGTGTCAATACTTTATTTAAAAAAAGTGATTGAATCCTTTTATGCCATGTTATTGGCTCTGTTTTCTTCTGCAGAAACGCGCGCATTCTGCAGGTTCGGCCAGCCTGGCAAAGAGCTTAAAGAGAACCTGGTACCTTTCTTCGATTGCGGATTTTACTATCTTATCCAGCCTGTCATCTTGCAGATCAAACAAAAGCTCTTCCATTTCTTTTTTTAGAAGATATTCGAATTCCTTTGCTTCCCTGCGATTCATCATTAAGCCTATCATTGCGCCACCATAGCTTCCTTTAGTGTTTGTTTTAAGCTATCGTTCCCGCCCCCTTGTTTTCTATGTATATAAATGGCCGTTTCCTGTCTGTGGTCTATCTTGTCCTCACTGGTCATATATATTTCCTTAGGCAGACAGCTCTGGCAAACGAAAAAGAAAAAGGATCAGCTCAATATACAGGATTAGGGGGGACGGTATGAAATTTTTCATGGTGGTTAACGGTAAGAAAGTGAAGCAGTATATGGTCGTTGTGTTTGCTGCCTTCTTTGCCGCTTCACTTGCATTTATGGGACAAGAGCAATTATCTGTTTTTTCATCCAAAGATGGGCCCCGGGCAATCTATAAAGGTGAAGAAAAAGGGAACAAAGTCGCGCTGACGTTTGATATCAGCTGGGGAGACAAGAGAGCTATTCCTATCTTAAACGTACTGAAAAAACAAGGAATCAAAAATTGCACCTTCTTTGTTTCTGCCGCCTGGGCGGAAAGGCATCCTGAAATTATTGAACGAATCGTAAAAGATGGGCACGAAATTGCCAGCCTCGGTTATCAATATAAGAACTATACGGATTGGGAAGTTCCCCGAATTCGAAGAGACATCTTAATCGCACAGGAAAAAATCAAAAAGGTTTCCGGAAAAACAACGACGCTCCTTCGTCCGCCGAATGGCAATTTTGATAAACGGGTCCTTGAAGTCTCAGAAGGTACTCACCATTCTGTTGTGCATTGGAGCATCGATACGAAAGACTGGAAAAATCCCGGAGTCGAAAAGATCGTGCAAAATGCGACTGGTCACGTGAAACCTGGAGATATCCTTCTCCTGCATGCTTCTGACTCAGTCAAGCAGACACATAAAGCCCTGCCAGAAATTATCAGCAAATTAAAATCGGAGGGTTATTCGTTTGTCAGCGTTGGTGAAATGATTGCCAACACTCAGGCACAAAGCCAGGAAGTCCATTAATTCTCACAAAAAAACTTCCGCCTAGACAGCGGAAGTTTTTGATTTTGTTCCTGTATTTTGATTAATGAGCCGGTGCAGCATTAAGATCTGATAAGTATTGCAGGCACCAAGAGCCGCAAATGCCATCCACATGGCACTTGGAGCGTTTGTTTTTAAAACTGGGACCCACTCCATCGTCGTAACCACGATGATGAAAAACAGCGTTGGGACAAATGCTCCCTTGTTGGTTTGCTTTTGTTTAAGATAAGCCACCGCAAACCCTAGAATCAGCACGCCGATTGGAATCAAGCTGTAGGAAGCAAGGCTTTGTCCCGCTTTATGAAACGCGGTATACCGCAGATAAAATAAGTCAAAGAGAACAACAATAATAAGAACGATCTGTACACCATTCCAAAGAGATTGCGATTTAAATATTCCCAAACCGAATCGGTGAACCGTCAAGTACGCAAAAAAGCCCATTTGGCTGAACACACTGAACAATGCGCCAAAACCAACAAGACCGAGTATATAGATAAAAAACTCTTTCACACCTCCGCTTTGCGGAAATTGTGATATCAAACCTGCCACAATAGCGCAGCCAATTCCTAAGAGCAACGTAGTAATAAATAAAAAGACCCAGTTTCTTGACTTCACGTGATTGCCTCCAATCCAAATGTAACCGTTATCGATTGTACCAATCCTACCCCAAAAAAGCCATACTGTTTTCCTATATTTGTTCTGCATAAATCTTCTCAAAACACCCAACCTAAAGGTAAGACCTAATAGAAAGGAGAAGGAGCAGACGTGAAAAAAACGTGGATCCCATGTCTCTTCTGTTTTCTTCTTTTTGCCCTAAGCGCCTGTGCGCAAAATGAAGCACAAGGAAGCAGTTCCCAGAACATCGATTATGATGCAACCAAAAACATGCTGGTGGATATATTAAAAACAGATGACGGCAAAAAGGCCATTAAAGATGTATTATCTGATGAAAAAATGAAGGAACAGCTATTGCTTGATCAGGCATTAATTAAACAGACGATCGAGAAAGAGCTGTTATCTCCCAAAGGCGAACAATTTTGGAAACAAGCCTTTAAGGATCCTAAATTTGCTGCGGCTTATGCAAAAAGCATGAAGCCAGAACACGAAAAGTTAATGAAAGGTCTAATGAAAGACCCTTCTTATCAGCAACAGATCATGAACATTATGAAAGATCCCAAGATGGGACAAGAACTATTGGACCTTGCCAATTCCCCTCAATACCGAAAAGAAGTAAAGAAAGTCATGATGGAAACCTTCGACAGCCCGATTGTGCGTGCTCAATTAGCTGAGATGCTGCAAAAAGCTGCACACGACGAAATTGATCAGGCCACCTCCAAAAAAGGACAACAGGGCGGTCAGCAGCAGAATCAGCAAGGCGGCGGAGGCGGCGGAGGCGGCGGAGGCGGAGGCGGCCAATAACCGTTAAAAAACCTCGTACTGGATTTCAGTACGAGGTTTTGTTTTATTTAACCTGATCGATGACCTTTTGTGCGATGTCTTCATAAGCTCTTCCAAGACGATGATCCGCAGCATAGATACTTGGTGCAAAGTCATCTTCGTTAATATCAGGCTGGCCGAGTGGAAGCTGGCCAAGCATTGGGATTCCGAGTTCTTCTGAAAGGCGCTCTCCACCGCCTTTACCGAATACATATTCTTTTTCTCCAGTCAGCTGGCTCTCAAAAAAGGACATATTTTCAATAACACCGATGATCTCATGATCGGTTTTTAATGCCATTGTTCCCGCTCTTGCCGCAACGAAAGCTGCTGTTGCATGCGGAGTGGTAACAATGATTTCTTTGCATTTAGGCAGCATCTTATGAACATCCAGGGCCACATCTCCGGTTCCCGGCGGCAGATCCAGCAAAACGTAGTCAAGTTCTCCCCATTCTACTTCACTGAAGAAATTCATCAGCATCTTGCCGAGCATAGGTCCGCGCCAGATAACAGGTGCATTGTCCTCAACGAAAAAGGCCATGGAAATGACTTTTACACCGAAACGTTCGACCGGCTGTATGGTTTCGCCCACTACTTTCGGCCGTTCTGTGATACCCATCATATCCGGAACACTGAACCCATAAATGTCCGCATCGATCAATCCTACTTTTTTGCCGAGACGGGCAAGAGCAACGGCAAGGTTTACGGATACGGTGGATTTTCCGACTCCGCCTTTACCGCTGGCAATCGCGATAAATTCTGTCTTACTTTCCGGCGCTAGCAAAGACGGTACACCAGGTGCCGCTTTTTGGGCTTCCTGAGCGGGTTTGCGTTCTTCAAACCTCAGGCCGACTGATTCGAATCCAGCACCTTTTAGAATATTAACGATTTCCTGCTGAAGCATCATCTGTTCAGGTGTTCCTGTTTGAGGCAAAGCTACTTTTAAGCTTACGTAGCTTTCCTTTACTTTTATTTCTTGAATCGCCCCTGATTCTGTCAGGCTTTTATGTAAAAAAGGGTCTTGAATATGAGATAAAAGTTCAATTACTTTCTCTTCTGTCATGGTAAAGACACTTCCTTTGCATGTATTCGATTTCATTTTCATATTCAGTATAGCACAAATGGCTTTAATCGTTGACTCATAAGCTAAAAGGTGCAAGCCGAAGGGCTCGCACCTTAATCAGGTATCTTTTCTTTTGTATAATAACGAAGGATGCCTTGGTAAACTGATGCCGAAACCTTATGCTGATAGGACTTGGTTTTAAGCAGCTCCCGCTCGTTCGGATTGGACAAGAAGCCAACCTCGACCAATGTTGCAGGCAGTTTGCTCGTCCGCATCAAATAGATGCCATCAATGGATTTGGCAATCCGGTTGGTATTCTGAAGGTTGCGTTTAAGTTCATTTTGAATAAATTTAGAGGCCGCTTCCCCTTTTTTGTCTGCGGGATTAAAAAATACTTGTGCGCCTCTCCATCGGCTGGAGGGCAAAGCATTTAGATGAATGCTCACATATAAGTCCCCGTTGGATCCATTGATGATTTCTTTTCGTTTTCGTAAATCTTCCCATTTCCGGGCCCGAATTCGCCCAGAGTCTCTACCGCTTAAATCCTTATCTCTTTCCCTCGTCATTATCACGAGAGCCCCGGATTCCTGCAAATAATCCCTCAACTTAAGCGATATATCCAATGAGATGTCCTTTTCCAGCACACCGTCACTGCCGACTGCCCCGCCATCCATTCCGCCGTGTCCTGGATCCAGCACGATTACCTTACCTGATAGCGGCAGGTTCCACGATTTCCAAGACCGGTTTTCCGTAAACTGGTACGTTAAGATAAATAGCAGAAGTGTAAAACCTAAGGCAAAGGCAACTTGCTTTACCCGCTTCTTCATTTTTGCCCCCTAATAAACAGTCATATATGTCTATATATATGGGACAAGACGATGAATATAACTTAATGAAGCTTCATTCTGTATCTTTTCTCTCCGTTCCAGTATCCTTCGAGCCACCAATGCTGGATATACACTTCACAGCACATATATAGAGATTCCATCATCTGTTCTGTTCCCCAGCACCAGAACTGCCAATATTCAAAGAGGCTGTCCGTCAATTCCTTTTCAGCCTGTTGGCTGCGTTTCTTAATGCCATCCAGCGATTCCCCGTGATACGCAAACCGGCTGTACGCAGCCCCAAGCAAGTAGGCATCAATCGCCAGATCAATGCAGGCGTCTTCAATGTCCTGCTGATACAGCAAAGAATATTGAAAGAACGGCTGATACAGGCTTTGGAATTCCTTTTTGATCTTTCCTAGCGAAAGATCCCTCAGCACTTTTCTTTCGTACTCCGCTTTTTTCGTACGCTGCTTCTCCCTAAATGTTGTAATTACAATCGCCATCATTTTTCCTCTTCCCGCGCAGATGCGCCAATCACATATCTATATAATTAATGGGTTCACCCTTAACTACATCTTTTGCAAAAGAGTAAAGCATCATCCTGCGTAAATGATGGGAAAAAAGAGATGCTGAAACGACTGTTTAGAGACGATAAGCACTGGAGGGCTTTGTCATAAAACGCTTTTTGTTTTCTGACAAAGACCGAAGTACACGGGTATCTAGGCGCTGAGGCTGGACGGATTAAAAGCTTAAACGCTTGTTTAACCGTTATTCCTTATCAATCGGTGCCTCCAGCTTGTCTTTATAACAGTCAATGTACAGGTTGCCGTTCGTTCCTTTTACAGCATAATATACGTCCGGCAGGGTCAGGTTTTTCTTTTTTAACTCCTCATGAAGCCATGCTTCCGATAAATTATTCTGCATAAGGTTTTTCGTCAGAACTTGTTTTTCCATAATAAGCTCCACAGGAAACTGTGCGTCATTCTTTTGGGAAGCAATACCCATGTCTTGTTGCGTGAGCATTCTGAATGGCGGCTTTTTTTGAACAGAGATGCCTCCGTTTGTTTCCAGGATGGCATATTGGACCTCATTGATATCAAATACCCCCTTCTCTCTAAGAAGCTGGTTCAGGTTATCAATCGTAAATTTTGCTTTCCCCATGTTTTTTTCCAAAATGGTTCCGTCTTCAATCAGCACTGTCGGTTCTCCCGATATCCACCTGCGCGCCTTTCTGCTTTTTACCGTCCAAAGCAAAATGAGGATGGAGGCAACAAAGAAGGTAATCATCGCGAGTACTGCATGCCATGTCTCGATATTAAGATTAAATGCCAGGTTAGCGGTGATCGACCCAAGAGTGGCAGCAGCTATAAAATGATTCAGTGTCAGATACGACAAGGTTTGCTTTCCAAGCAGCCGGGCGATTCCTAAAAACAAAGCAAAAGCCAGCAAGGTCCTCCAAAATACCTCCATTAACTCCGACATCATATCCCTCCTTCAGAAAACTCGGTCTGTTACAGCTATTGTTTACGAGTAGCGAAAGGAACATGAGCTCAAAGTGAAGATTAAGTGCCTGAACAACAAAAAAGACCCCCAACCAAATGGTTGAGAGCCTTGAAACGTAAAGATTAACGTTTTGAGAACTGTGGTGCACGACGAGCGCCCTTAAGACCGTATTTCTTACGTTCTTTCATACGAGCGTCACGAGTCAAGAATCCAGCAGACTTAAGGTTGCCGCGGAATTCTGGATCTGCTTGTAGAAGAGCGCGAGAGATACCATGACGGATCGCTCCTGCTTGTCCTGTATATCCTCCACCTTGAACAGTTACAAGAACGTCGTAGTTACCTTCTGTAGCTGTTTCGTTAAGGGGCTGTCTTACGATAAGTTTTAATGTTTCTAAACCGAAATATTCGTCAATGCTGCGACCGTTGATTACGATACGGCCATCACCAGGAACTAAACGTACGCGAGCAACGGAGTGCTTACGACGCCCAGTACCGTAATATTGTACTTGTGCCACGTGAATACCTCCCTTTTATTATCCGCGTAATTCGTATTTTTCTGGCTTTTGTGCTTGGTGTTGGTGCTCAGCTCCAGCATATACGTGAAGCTTTTTGATCATTTGACGGCCAAGGCTGTTCTTAGGAAGCATACCTTTGATCGCTAATTCAAGCATTTGCTCAGAACGAGTTGTACGCATTTCTAATGCAGTTCTTGTGCGAAGTCCACCTGGGTGTCCAGTGTGACGGTAGTAAATCTTGTCACTTAACTTTTTACCTGTTAGATGAATTTTTTCTGCGTTGATTAGGATTACATGATCTCCAGTATCAACATGTGGTGTAAAAGTTGGTTTGTGTTTTCCGCGAAGGATTGCTGCAACTTCACTTGCAAGACGACCTAATGTCTTTCCTTCAGCGTCGATCAATAACCACTTACGTTCTACTTCAGAAGCTTTCGCCATGAATGTCGTACGCATGAATTTTCCCTCCTGTATCTTCATTCGCTAAATCGCTCAATTTTTTTATGAATGCTGTTCAAACTCACAGTAAAATACGGTTCGCTGAACATTTTTGAATTACTAAACATTTCGCCGAATTATCTTCCGGGGCAGGGAGATAATCTTAGAAATACCAAAGAATATCTTATAACATATAAACAACGATGTCAAGTGTGTCGAGAAATTTATAAGGTGATTTTTTATAAAATCACTAGGTAATTTTTTATAAAATTACTACATGTTTTTTTAGAATTTTAATAGGTGACGTGATATAAGTATAAACCGTGCGGAGGAGCCGTCTTTCCTGCAGCAATCCGGTTCTTCTCCTGCAGCATCGCTTCGATTTCCTTCGGCTCGATCCTGCCCTGGCCTGCATCAAGAAGAGTGCCAATCATGATTCGGACCATGTTATACAAAAACCCGCTCCCGCTCACTTTAAAAATGATCTCGTTTGTAGACGTGTCCATATCAAAACGGTAGATGGTACGTATTTTGTCCTCAACAGTGGAACGGGCCGAGGAAAACGATGTAAAGTCGTGTGTTCCCAAGAACATCCTCATGCCCTCTTCCAAGGCGCCACGATTTAGAGAATAAGGAAAATGATACGCATAATGCCGGCGGAAAACATCTGGCTGACTGCAGGTCAATAGCCGATAATGATACTCCTTCTTCTGTGCACTGAAACGCGCATGAAAATCCGGAGCAACAGCTTCCACTTTCGTGATGCGTATATCACTGGGCAGCAGCGCATTCAGGGCTTTCTGCCAACGGTCTCCGGCAATGGCCAACGGGCTGTCAAAGTGACATACCTGCCCAATGGCATGGACTCCTGCATCTGTCCTTCCAGAAGCCGAGATGCGCAGATCCTCGCCTTTATGCATTTTGGCCAGGCTCCGTTCAATCTCACTCTGTACAGTACGGCCCTCCGGCTGAACCTGATAGCCGGCAAACAAGGTGCCATCATAGCTTACGGTAGCTTTCCAGCGCTGCATACATCAAACTCCCTTAAGATTAATGCGTTCGGAATACGAAAAGAACGACGGCCAATGCGAGCAGAATGAGCAGAGAGGCTGTATCCCTGAATCTCCATTCCAGAATGCGCAGCCTCGTCCTGCCCTCTCCCCCTCGGTAACCGCGGGCTTCCATTGCGAGAGCCAGGTCTTCCGCACGTTTAAAGGATGAGATAAACAAAGGCACCAGCAGCGGAACAAACGCTTTGACGCGCTCTTTTATAGGACCAGTTGTAAACTCTGCACCCCGGGCCATCTGTGCCTTCATGATTTTCTCCGTTTCCTGCAGCAGCGTAGGAATGAAGCGGAGAGAAATGGACATCATGAGGGCAAACTCATGAACGGGCAGCTTTATCTTTTTAAAAGGAGACAGTAAGTATTCAAGTCCATCTGTTATATCGATCGGTGTGGTCGTCAGCGTCAGCAATGATGTTATGACAACGAGATAGACGAGACGAAGTGAGATGAATACCCCTTGCTTTAAGCCGCCTTCATAAATCTTCAGCCATCCCAGGTGGTAGATGACATCGCCTTGCTTCGTCATCACAATATGCAGGATGAATGTAAAAATGACAATAAGAAAAATGGGTTTAAGCCCTTTATAGATATAACGGAGCGATACCTGGGATGACAGCATAGCACCCGCTGCAAAAATGCCGAGCAGGACATAGGTCAGCCAGTTATTGGCCAGAAAGACCACGAAAATAAACAAAAAGATGCTGAGCAGCTTCGCACGCGGGTCCATCTTGTGGATGACGGAACGGCCCGGAATATACTGCCCAATGATCACGTTATCTAGCATATTGACCCTCCTTGCCGAAGTCAGCCGCAATGGCTTTAGCTGTTTCTTCAATGGTAAAAGAGGATAGTTTCATTGGATTCTTCGTCAATTCCTGCCACTTGAGCAAAAACTGCACCGTTTCCGGCACATCCAGCCCAACAGCCTGAAGCTCGTCCCGTTTATCAAAGATTTCCGCAGGAGTGCCTTCTAGATAGGTGGATCCTTTATCCATGACAACAATATGGTCCGCATAATACGCAGCATCCTCCATGGAATGCGTAACAAGGATGGTCGTCGTCTTACGCTGATCATGAAGGGCACGGAATAAGTCCATGATCTCTTTGCGCCCTTTTGGATCTAGCCCCGCTGTCGGCTCATCCAGAATCAGCACTTCAGGCTGCATCGCAAGAACACCTGCGATAGCTACCCGCCGCATCTGTCCGCCGCTCAAGTCAAAAGGTGACTTTTGCAGTACCTCATCCGGAAGCCCGACAAGCTTAACCATCTCTCGAGCTGTTTTTCTGGCTGCTTCTTCACTCTGCCCGAAGTTCATCGGACCGAACATGACATCCTTCTCCACCGTTTCATCAAATAACTGATGTTCTGGATATTGAAAGACAATACCTACTCTTTTGCGCAGGGCTTTTAGCTGTTTCTTTTTCTCATTGGCAGCAATCGTCAGGTCCCCAACCTGTATGGTGCCTTCAGATGGCTTTAACAGGCCGTTCAAATGCTGAATGAGCGTCGACTTCCCAGAACCCGTGTGACCGATGACTGCAAGGAATGAGCCCGATGGAATAGATAGATTCACATCCTTTAGTGCAAGCCGCTCAAAAGGCGTTCCAGGCTTGTAGCGATGGGTTAGGTTGTTGATTTTAATGTCCATAATGCACCCACCAATTCTTCCTGTGTTAAATGTTGTTCTTTTAAGCCTATCCCATTTTCCTTAAGCGCTAATCCGAGTTTAAGGGAGAACGGCAGATCCAAGCCGGCATCCAGCAATAACGACTCGTTCTGGAACACTTGTCTCGGACTTCCTGTCGTGAGGATGGAACCTTGTTTCATGACCATGACCCGGTCAGCACGGACCGCTTCCTCCAGATCATGCGTAATGGAGATAACAGTAATCCCTTCTTCCTCGTTCAGTTGTTTCACCGTGTCGATGACTTCTTTCCGGCCCATCGGATCCAGCATGGAAGTCGCTTCATCGAGGATGATGATAGACGGCTTTTGGGCAATGATGCCGGCAATGGCAACACGCTGCTTCTGGCCGCCTGAAAGATGGTGAGGTTCACTTTCAATAAACTCCTGCATCTTTACACGCTGAATGCTTTGTTCAATACGAGAAATCATCTCTTCACGGGGCACACCGAAGTTTTCCAACCCAAACGCCACATCGTCTCTGACACTTGTCCCGACGAACTGGTTGTCCGGATTTTGAAAAACGATGCCGACCCGCCTTCTGATCTCCCATAGTTCTTGTTCGTTTGTCGTTGTGTAGTCTTCTACCTTTATCTCTCCTGAAGAAGGCAGAAGCAGTCCGTTGAGCAATTTAGCCAGTGTAGATTTTCCGGACCCGTTATGGCCGACAATCGCCAGCCATTCTCCTTGGTACACCGAGAGGCTTAAATCCGCCAGTGTGGTTTTCTCCTCGCTCGGGTACTGGAAGGAAACGTTATTGACCGATATCAGTTCCTTCACGTTTTTCTCCCCCTCAGCTCAGCTATTACTTCTTTGAAAAAACACTTTACTTCTTGAAATGGTGTCTGGCACCGTTTTTTACATTCAGGTGCCTGACTCCAGATATTTAAGTAACTAATCGAAGCGTTACTACATTTGTGATTTGCATCACGGAAATAACATCTTTTAAGTCAGCAATGCTTACCTTAAAAACATCTACTGACCCTTTCAGGACCAGCTTTTATCTTCCTTTGCAGGATGTTTTTCCGTGCCAGGCACCTGAAAGTGAACTGCGGTGCCAGGCACTGTTTCTTCGATGCTTACTTTTTTTGTTTGGTGAATTTTTCACCAAATAAAAAAAGGGCAAGAAACGATCTTTACGACCCTGTCCCGCCCTTTATTCACTATTAAACTAATTCGATGATGACCATAGGTGCACCGTCACCACGGCGAGGACCGATTTTAGCGATACGAGTGTAACCACCATTACGCTCAGCATAACGAGGTCCAAGGTCACTAAATAGTTTTTGAATTGCCTTTTGTCCTGATTCTTCGTTAGCTACTTCGTTTCGTACGAAACTTGCAGCTTGACGGCGTGCGTGAAGGTCTCCACGCTTACCAAGCGTGATCATCTTTTCAACAAATTTACGTACTTCTTTAGCACGTGCTTCTGTTGTTTCGATACGATCGTTGATAATTAAGTCAGTTGCTAAGTCACGCAGCATTGCGCGGCGAACAGCTGAAACACGACCCAACTTTTGGTATGCCATGTCTATTCCCTCCTTCTGTGCTTTTTGCAGACAGGGGCTGTTTATAAAAACAGTCACCTGTGAAAAAGCAAATTCTAGTCTGTCAGATTAATCGTCAGCACGTAATGAAAGCCCGAGCTCGTCAAGTTTTTCTTGAACTTCTTCAAGAGACTTCTTACCGAGGTTGCGAACTTTCATCATGTCTTCTTCTGATTTATTAGCAAGTTCTTGAACTGTATTAATACCAGCGCGCTTAAGGCAGTTGTAAGAACGCACAGAAAGATCAAGTTCTTCAATCGTCATTTCAAGAACTTTTTCCTTTTGGTCTTCTTCTTTTTCAACCATAATTTCAGCTTTTTGCGCTTGATCGGTTAGTCCGACAAATATATTCAAATGTTCGGTAATGATCTTCGCTCCAAGAGAAACTGCCTCTTCAGGACGGATGCTTCCATCTGTCCAAATGTCAAATGTAAGCTTGTCATAGTTTGTCACTTGTCCAACGCGGGTATTTTCTACCTGGTAGTTTACACGAGAAATTGGTGTGTAAATTGAATCCACCGGAATAACTCCGATTGGAAGATCTTCACTCTTATTGCCTTCCGCCTGAACGTAACCGCGGCCTCTCTTTGCATTCAGCTTCATTTGGAAATGAGCGCCTTCTGCAAGAGTAGCAATATGAAGGTCCGGATTCAAAATTTCCACATCACTGTCATGTGTAATGTCACCAGCTGTAACGACTCCCTCACCCTGTACATCTATTTCCAATGTTTTATCTTCTTCAGAATAAATCTTCATCGCAAGCTTTTTCAAGTTAAGGATGATCGTAGTAACGTCTTCTACAACACCTTCAACTGTTGAGAACTCATGCAATACTCCATTAATCTGAATTGATGTAACAGCTGCACCAGGCAGTGAGGATAATAGGATACGACGTAAGGAGTTGCCCAGTGTAGTACCATATCCACGTTCAAGTGGTTCAACAACAAACTTTCCATATGTGGCATCGTCGCTGATTTCAACCGTTTCAATTCTTGGCTTTTCGATTTCGATCATTCAACTAAACCCTCCTTCAAACGTCGAACCTCGACCGGGCAGAACCCAGCCGAAATTCCCCAATGGCATTCCCGACTTAAACAACTAATTAGTGTTCTTCACCAAAACTAATAGTATACATACCCATTATAGACAGGCTATGCATACTTTATACCGAAGAGTGTAACTATTGTTACACGCGGCGGCGTTTTGGAGGACGGCATCCGTTATGAGGAACAGGTGTAACATCGCGAATAGCTGTTACTTCTAAACCTACCGCTTGAAGGGCACGGATTGCAGCTTCACGGCCAGCACCAGGGCCTTTAACAGAAACCTCTAGTGTTTTCATGCCATTTTCCATTGCAGTTTTACCAGCAGTTTCAGCTGCCATTTGCGCTGCGAACGGAGTTGATTTACGAGAACCTTTGAATCCTAAGTGGCCAGATGTAGCCCAAGAGATTGCATTCCCGTGTGTATCAGTAATCGTAATGATCGTGTTGTTGAAAGTCGAACGGATATGCGCGATACCAGTCTCAATATTCTTTTTGACACGACGTTTACGTGTGTTAGTTTTACGTTGCTTAGCCATTAGAGTTTACCTCCTTTACTCTTACTTTTTCTTATTCGCTACTGTACGACGAGGTCCTTTACGAGTACGAGAGTTGTTCTTCGTATTCTGACCGCGAACTGGAAGACCGCGACGGTGGCGGATCCCACGGTAGCTGCCGATTTCAATAAGACGTTTAATGTTAAGAGACACTTCACGGCGAAGGTCACCTTCAACTTTAATTTTGTCGATCGCTTCACGAATTTTGTTTAATTCATCTTCTGTAAGATCACGAACACGAGTTTCTTCAGATACGCCAGCTTCAGCAAGAACTTGTTGTGCTTTAGCTTTCCCGATTCCAAAGATATATGTTAGTGAAATGACAATACGCTTATCGCGTGGAACGTCCACTCCTGCAATACGTGCCATAATTTAGCACCTCCTTGGATTAACCTTGTTTTTGCTTGTGTTTCGGGTTTTCGCAGATCACCATAACAGTACCTCTACGACGAATAACTTTACATTTTTCACAAATGGGTTTGACTGATGGTCTAACCTTCATCTTTTAAACCTCCTTATGTCACGGAGTACGATTTTTTATTTAAAGCGATACGTTATACGACCACGTGATAAGTCATATGGAGACAATTCTACGGTTACTTTATCCCCTGGTAATATACGAATGTAGTGCATACGGATCTTACCAGAAACGTGCGCTAGAATTTTATGTCCATTCTCAAGCTCCACTCGGAACATGGCGTTTGGCAGTGGTTCGATTACCGTACCTTCTACCTCAATTACATCATCTTTAGCCATCGATATGGTCTCCCTTCTTCAGAGCAATGACTTTCTCGTCGGAAAACTTCGCTACTGCGTACCGTAGTTTGCCATTAGTTACACGGCCTGTTTCAAGAATGCTTCTTGCAACTTCCGGAGAAATAAAATCAAGAAGTTCTAAGTGAATCAGGTTTTTACGTTTGGCGCGATCATATTTGCGTTTATCGCCATCGGCTATAAGTACAAAACGATCATCCAGGATATTTACAATGACACCTAATTTCTCAGCGTCTCTTCCCTTTATGATTCGAACCATCTGACCTATTTGCGGTACCGATTCAGAATCGCTAACCATTATATCACCTTCACCTAGATCTTTGTTAAGATTTCGTAACCTTCCTCCGTAATAGCGATGGTATGTTCGAAGTGAGCACACCATTTGCCATCCGTTGTGACAACCGTCCAGTTATCGGATAATGTTCGAACGTAACGAGATCCAGCATTGATCATCGGCTCAACAGCCAATACCATTCCCTTTTTTAGGATCGGCCCTTTGCCGGGCGGTCCGTAATGAGGAATTTGCGGATCTTCATGCAATTCCTGGCCGACTCCATGACCCACGTACTCTCGTACAACAGAGAACCCTTCAGCTTCTGCATATACTTGAATGTCATGAGAAATGTCTGTTAGTCTGGCACCTGCCTTCGCTTTCTCTAATCCTTTGAATAGAGATTGCTCGGTTACATCGAGAAGCTTTTGAGATTCCTCAGAAATCTCTCCAACCCCGTACGTCCAGGCTGAATCCCCATGATAGCCTTTGTATTTCGCCCCAATATCTAAAGAGATAATGTCGCCATGGTTCAATACACGCCTTCCTGGGATTCCATGTACAAGCTCTTCATTAACGGAAGTACAGATGCTTCCCGTAAATCCATTATAATCCTTGAATGAAGGGATTGCACCCTGGCTGCGAATAAACTTTTCAGCAATGTTATCCAGTTCTTTCGTTGTCACACCAGGTATAATGTGTTTCTTTAACTCTTGGTGAGTTAGGGCAACGATTCTCCCTGCTTCCCGCATGATTTCTATCTCCCGCGGCGTTTTGCAGATAATCATTTTGCCAACCCTCCAATAAGTTTGTTGATATCGTTATACACTTTATTGATTTCCTGATCGCCATCAATGTTCTTGAGGTAACCTTTTTCTTTATAGAAATCAAGCAAAGGTTTGGATTGCTCCATGTTTACTTCCAAGCGGGTACGAACAGTCTCTTCGTTATCATCTTTGCGTTGAATTAATTCAGTGCCGTCCTTGTCACATTTTCCATCCACTTTAGGCGGATTGAAAATCACATGATAAGTGGCTCCGCATTCCGGGCAAACCCGGCGGCCAGTCAACCGCTGCATCAATTTATCTGTATCAACAGAAATATTGAGTACATAATCAATCTGGCGTTCCAAATCGCGAAGAATTTCCTCAAGCGCTTCAGCTTGAGCAACAGTACGAGGGAAACCATCAAGCAGGAATCCTTTTTCACAGTCATCTTTGGCAAGACGTTCACGGACAATTCCGATCGTTACATCATCCGGAACCAAGTTGCCGGAATCCATATATGACTTTGCCTTCAGACCGAGAGGAGTACCTTCTTTTATCGCTGCGCGAAACATATCTCCAGTAGAAATATGAGGAATTCCGTACTGTTCAACAATTTGTTCTGCCTGTGTCCCTTTACCGGCACCAGGCAATCCCATTAATACAAGATACATCTAATCCCTCCATACGTCACTAATCTAGTCAATAGACTGAGGGTTTGGGAAGAAAAGGCTCTTCCCTTTCCTCTACTTAATGAAGCCTTTGTAATGCCGTTTGATCAACTGGCTTTCAATCTGCTTCATCGTGTCTAATGCCACACCTACAACAATCAGTATGCTCGTTCCGCCAATTCGGATAGAAGGCGGAAGGTTAAGCCCTGGAATTGCTGTAAAGATTACCGGGAGAATAGCGATCAACGCAAGGAATAGAGATCCTACAAAAGTTAATCGATATAAAATTTTCGTAATATACGCCTGAGTGTTAGCTCCTGGACGAATGCCGGGAATATAACCGCCCTGTTTCTTCAAGTTGTCTGCCATTTGTTCTGGGTTGACTTGAATGAAAGTATAGAAGTACGAAAATCCAATAATTAAAAGCGCATATATAATCATTCCGACTGGCTGGGTGTAGTCAAACGTATTGACAATCCATTTGGTCACACTGTTTTGCTCGAAAAAGCCGGCAACCGTACGCGGAGTGATAATCAAGGAAATCGCAAAGATAACCGGGATAACTCCTGCTGCATTGACTTTGATCGGCAAGTGCGTGGATTGACCGCCAACAGGCTTATTTCCGACGACTCGTTTTGCATACTGAATCGGGATTTTACGCAAACCTTGTTGAATAAAGATAACGCCGACAACAACTAAGATAATAGCGATCAGTAACAGAAGTACAGTTACAATATGCATAAACAGCTGATCGTTTGCGCCTTTGAATTGCGCTGCATATATCTGGTTAACTGCTGTAGGAATAGCTGCGACAATCCCCGCGAAAATGAGAACGGAAATCCCATTTCCAATTCCCTTAAGGGTAATCTGCTCACCTAACCACATCAAGAAGGCAGTTCCTGCAGTCAATACTAACGCAATAAACAAATACGTCATGATTCCCGGATCTGAGATCAGCCCAGGGAACAGGTTGTTAAAACCTATTGACATCCCTACAGCTTGGATAAAGCCGAGGACAATCGTTCCGTACCTGGTGAACTGAGCCAGCTTGCGTCGGCCCACTTCCCCTTGTTTACTCCACTCCGTAAATTTAGGAACCACATCCATCTGAAGCAGCTGAACAATGATTGATGCTGTAATGTATGGCATGATACCCATTGCAAAGATGGAGAAGTTTTTTAATGCTCCACCACCGAACGTGTTCAAGAATCCAAAAATACTTGCGTTATTTTCAGTGCCAAACTTGAGAACTTCGCGATTCACACCTGGAACAGGAATAAATGTTCCGATCCTGAAAACGATCAGCATCAAGAGTGTAAAAAGAATCTTGTTTCTCAGATCACCCACACGCATAATGTTGGAGATTGTCCGGAACATTAGATCACCTCAGTTTTTCCGCCGGCTGCTTCAATAGCTTCTTTAGCAGAAGCAGAGAATTTGTGGGCCTTAACTGTAAGCTTAACTCCTAACTTGCCATTTCCTAGAACTTTAATGCCGCTATTTTCTTTGCTTACTACGCCAGTTTCGATAAGAAGTTCTGGAGTTACCTCTGTTCCTTCTTCAAAACGAGCAAGTTTTTCAAGATTAACAATTGAGTACTCTTTACGAGTTGGGTTTGTGAATCCACGTTTAGGCAAACGACGTGCTAATGGATTTTGTCCACCCTCAAATCCCGGACGAACTCCTCCACCAGAACGAGCCTTTTGTCCTTTGTGACCACGTCCACTGGTTTTACCATTTCCTGATCCGATACCGCGTCCTACACGGTTGCGTGTTGAACGGGATCCTTCAGCTGGTTTCAACTCATGAAGTTTCATCTGAGCACCTCCTCATGATTTATTTATCGTTTTACGCGTCGATTTCAGTAACAGTTAAAAGGTGAGATACCTTGTTAACCATTCCACGGATTGCTGCGTTATCTTCGTGAACAACCGTTTGATGCATTTTTCTAAGACCTAGAGTCTTAACAGTTACACGCTGATTCTCAGGACGACCGATAACACTGCGTGTGAGGGTGATTTCTAATTTCTTAGCCATCTACTATTCCCTCCTTAACCTAAAAGCTCTTCTACTGATTTGCCGCGAAGTTTCGCAACGTCCTCAGCGCGTTTAAGATTTCTTAATCCTTCGATCGTAGCACGCACCATGTTGATCGGGTTGTTAGATCCAAGAGATTTAGAAAGAATATCGCCAACACCAGCAAGTTCTAGTACCGCACGGACAGGTCCGCCCGCGATAACTCCAGTACCCTCAGAAGCAGGCTTAAGCAATACTTTTCCTGCGCCAAATTGTCCTGTAATTTGGTGAGGGATCGTTGTACGAACAACTGGTACTGTAATAAGATTTTTCTTTGCGTCTTCAATTGCTTTACGGATAGCATCTGGTACTTCTTGTGCTTTACCAGTACCAAATCCGACATGACCATTTTTGTCACCAACGACAACGACTGCAGCAAAGCGGAAACGACGTCCACCTTTTACAACCTTCGCTACACGGTTGACCGTTACGACACGTTCTTCAAGTTCAAGTTTATTAGGGTCGATACGCATCAGTTTCCCTCCTTCTATTAAAATTCTAACCCAGCCTCACGGGCTGCATCAGCTAATGCTTTTACACGTCCATGATATAGATATCCGCCACGGTCGAATACTACTGATTTAACGCCTTTTTCTGCACCGCGTTTAGCAATGGCTTCGCCAATTGCCTTAGCAGCTTCAACGTTACCGCCGTTTTTAACATCAACGCCTTTATCTAATGAAGAGGCAGATGCGATTGTAACTCCGTTTTGATCATCGATCAGTTGAGCATAAATATGCTTGGTAGAACGGAATACGTTCAAACGAGGACGTTGTGCTGTTCCGATTACAGAGCGGCGAACACGAGCATGTCTTTTTTTACGAGCGACATTTTTATCCGCTTTAGTGATCATCCTATGCACTCCTTTCCGCTAACTTCTTAACGGCCTTATTTACCAGTCTTACCTTCTTTGCGTCGTACAAACTCACCTTCATAACGGATACCTTTACCTTTGTAAGGCTCAGGAGCACGTACTGAACGGATGTTTGCTGCGATTTCGCCAACGCGTTCTTTATCGATACCTTTAACAATTACTTTCGTGTTAGAAGGAACATCAATGTCAATTCCTTTTTCAGGAACGATTTCTACTGGATGAGAGTATCCAACGTTAAGGATAAGTTTGTTACCAGACTTAGAAGCACGGTAACCTACACCAATGATATCTAGTGCTCTTTCATATCCAGTTGTAACACCAACAACCATGTTGTTAAGTACGCTTCTAGTTGTTCCGTGTAAAGCACGATGTTCTTTGTGATCGCTCGGGCGCTCAAAAGTGATTGTGCTTTCAGCCACATTGATTTTAATATCGTTGTGGAATTTACGAGTTAGTTCACCCTTAGGACCTTTAACAGTGACAAGGTTGTTCTCCTTCAAATCAACTGTTACGCCGCTTGGGATTTCAACAGGTTTATTACCTATGCGAGACATAATGACACCTCCATTCGCTGCTTAATTTTTACCAAACGTATGCTAATACTTCGCCGCCGACTTGTTGCTGGCGAGCTTCTTTGTCAGTTAGAACGCCTTTAGAAGTGGATACTAGCGCAATCCCCAATCCTCCAAGTACTCGTGGAAGTTCAGTTGATTTTGCATAAACACGTAGTCCAGGCTTACTGATTCGTTTAAGACCAGTAATTACACGTTCATTGTTAGAACCGTATTTAAGGAAGATGCGAATCATCCCTTGTTTATTATCTTCAATGTATTCCACATCACGTACAAAGCCTTCACGCTTGAGGATTTCTGCGATTTCTTTCTTAATCGTTGAGCCAGGAACCTCTAATTTATCGTGACGAACAGTGTTAGCGTTGCGAATACGAGTAAGCATATCTGCAATTGGATCTGTCATGACCATTGATATTTACCTCCTTCCCTTTGTTCAGGGTATTACCAGCTGGCTTTTTTAACACCAGGAATTTGACCTTTATAAGCAAGTTCTCTAAAGCAAATACGGCATAGTTTAAACTTGCGGATTACTGAATGAGGACGCCCGCATCGTTCACAGCGAGTGTATTCCTGCACTTTGAACTTTTGCTGGCGTTGTTGCTTAGCAATCATAGATTTCTTTGCCACGGGTTTACCTCCTTTGGCTTAAAGATTATTTTTGGAAAGGCATTCCTACTTGAGTCAATAGCTCACGTGCCTCTTCGTCCGTGTTGGCAGTCGTTACGATAACGATGTCCATACCGCGAACTTTGTTAACTTTATCATAATCGATCTCCGGGAAGATCAATTGTTCTTTTACACCAAGAGTGTAGTTACCACGGCCATCAAAAGCTTTCTTTGAAATACCACGGAAGTCACGAACACGTGGAAGTGTAACAGAGATTAGTTTGTCTAAGAAATCAAACATGCGTTCTCCGCGAAGAGTTACTTTTGTACCGATCGGCATCCCTTCACGAAGCTTGAAGCCTGCGATAGATTTCTTAGCACGAGTGATTACTGGCTTTTGACCAGCGATAGCTGTTAGCTCTTCAACTGCTGTGTCCAATACTTTAGAGTTGGAAACTGCGTCACCAACACCCATGTTGATTACAATTTTTTCGATCTTTGGAACTTCCATTACAGAAGTGTAGTTAAACTTCTCTACTAGAGAAGGAACAATCTCACTTTTATAACGCTCTTGTAGACGGTTCATCAAGATGCCCTCCTTTCACTGCTATTATTTATCTAAAACTTCACCTGATTTAGCTACACGAACTTTTTTACCATCGACTTCTTTGTGACCTACACGGGTAGGAGCACCAGTCTTTGGATCAAGAGGCATTACGTTAGAAACGTGAACCGGAGCTTCTTGGCTTACGATTCCACCTTGTGGATTAGCCTGAGACGGTTTCGCGTGTTTCTTAACGATATTAACGCCTTCTACAAGGACACGATTTTGTTTCGGATAAGCTTCAAGAATTACTCCTTGTTTGCCTTTATCCTTACCAGAAATCACTTGTACTTTATCGCCTTTTTTTACATGCATTGGCATGAGCGTGTTGCACCTCCTTACAAGCCTACTTTTTGAGCCTTGCATTCTATTGATAATTAAAGTACTTCTGGAGCAAGTGATACGATCTTCATGAATTGTTTGTCACGAAGTTCACGTGCAACTGGTCCAAAAATACGAGTACCACGAGGACCCTTGTCATCACGAACGATTACTGCTGCGTTTTCGTCAAAACGGATGGAAGATCCATCGTTACGGCGCATTCCGCGTTTCGTACGAACAACAACCGCTTTAACGACATCACCTTTCTTAACAACGCCGCCTGGTGTTGCAGATTTTACAGAACAGACGATGATGTCACCAACGTTTGCGTATTTACGTCCAGAACCACCAAGAACTTTAATACAAAGTAACTCACGAGCACCTGAGTTGTCAGCTACTTTTAAACGAGTCTCTTGTTGAATCATGCGAATTGACCTCCTTTCGGATACATTTTCGATCCGAACATATATTAAATAACTACTGCTACTTCAACCACTTCTACTAAACGGAAACGTTTGTCTTTAGAAAGCGGACGAGTTTCCATGATTCTTACCATATCATTTACTCTTGCAGTGTTGTTTTCATCATGAGCTTTAAATTTCTTAGAGTACTTAACACGCTTGTTATATAAAGGGTGTTTTTTGTAAGTCTCTACAAGCACAGTGATTGTTTTGTCCATCTTGTCAGATACAACACGGCCAACATAAACTTTACGCTGGTTACGTTCACTCATTGTGCGAACCTCCTCTCAATGTTAAGCGTTAGTAATCCCTAGCTCTCTTTCACGTAAAACAGTTTTTGCACGGGCAATTGCTTTACGAACTTCACGAATGCGGGCAGGGTTTTCTAATTGACCTGTAGCTAGTTGAAAGCGAAGATTGAAAAGCTCTTCTTTCAAAGACTTAGCGTTTTGTTCAATTTCAGCAGTGGTCAAGTTACGGATATCATTAGCCTTCATTAGTGTCACCACCCACTTCTTCGCGTTTTACAAATTTACATTTCACAGGAAGCTTGTGTGCAGCAAGACGAAGTGCTTCGCGAGCTACTTCTTCGGATACACCAGCGATTTCAAACATGATTTTTCCTGGTTTTACTACAGCAACCCAACCTTCAGGCGCCCCTTTACCAGAACCCATTCGGACTTCTAGCGGTTTAGCTGTATAAGGTTTAGATGGGAAAATTTTAATCCATACTTTACCGCCACGCTTCATGTAACGAGTCATCGCGATACGAGCTGCTTCGATCTGGCGGTTTGTGATCCAAGATGCTTCAACAGCTTGCAAACCATATTCGCCGAATGCTACTTCAGCTCCGCCTTTTGCACGTCCGCGCATTTTCCCGCGGTGTTCACGGCGGTATTTAACACGTTTTGGCAATAACATAATTATTTGCCTCCTTCCGCTTTTTTCGTTCCTCTTGTTGGAAGGACTTCCCCACGGTAGATCCAGATTTTAACGCCGATTTTACCGTAAGTTGTGTCTGCTTCTGCAGTTCCGTAGTCGATGTCTGCACGAAGGGTATGAAGAGGAACAGTTCCTTCACTGTAAGATTCTGAACGAGCGATATCTGCTCCACCAAGACGTCCTGATACTTCTGTCTTGATTCCTTTTGCTCCAGCACGCATAGAACGTTGGATCGATTGCTTCATTGCACGACGGAAAGACACACGGTTTTCCAATTGACGAGCAATATTTTCAGCAACAAGCTTAGCATCAACATCAGCTTGCTTGATTTCAAAGATGTTTACATGTACTCGCTTGCCAGTTAGTTCGTTAAGTGCTTTACGAAGTGCTTCGACTTCAGTACCACCCTTACCGATAACCATACCAGGCTTAGCAGTTTTGATCGTGATGTTTACGCGGTTAGCTGCACGTTCGATTTCAACGCCGGATACAGCCGCGTCTTTTAAACGCTTTTCGATATAATTACGAATTTTAAGATCTTCGTGTAATAGATCAGCATAGTCTTTGTCAGCGTACCACTTTGACTCCCAGTCACGGATGACGCCAATACGTAGTCCTATCGGATTTACTTTTTGACCCACGTCTTATCCCTCCTTCTTTTCAGAAACAACGATAGTGATGTGGCTAGTACGCTTGTTAATACGGCTTGCACGTCCCATTGCACGAGGACGGAAACGTTTTAACGTAATGCCTTCATCTACGAATGCAGATGATACCACAAGGTTGTTTGGTTCCATTTCATAGTTGTGTTCCGCGTTTGCGATAGCAGACTTTAACACCTTTTCAATCACTGGAGAAGCAGCTTTTGGTGTTAGGCGTAAGATCGCAAGTGCTTCGCCTACTTGCTTACCTCGAATCAGATCGATAACAATTCTAGCCTTACGAGGAGCAATACGCACTTGTTTAGCAACAGCTTTTGCTTGCATTTTGTGTACCTCCCCTCAATTAACGTCTTGTTTTCTTATCATCAGCGGCATGACCTTTGTAAGTACGAGTTGGTGCAAATTCACCCAACTTATGTCCGACCATGTCTTCTGTAACATAAACCGGCACATGCTTACGTCCATCATATACTGCTAATGTGTGTCCGATGAATTCCGGGAAAATTGTAGAACGGCGAGACCAAGTTTTAACAACTTTTTTGTCATTAGTTTCGTTCAAGCCTTCAACTTTTTTCATTAAGTGGTCATCAACAAAAGGTCCTTTTTTCAAACTGCGACCCATACGTGAACCTCCCTTCGCGACTGCGCTACGGTTCGATTGAACCGTAGAACAAACACGTTATTTTTTACGACGGCGTACGATGTACTTGTCGGTTGTTTTGTTTTTCTTACGAGTCTTGTAGCCAAGAGTCGGTTTGCCCCATGGTGACATTGGTGATTTACGTCCGATTGGAGCGCGTCCTTCACCACCACCGTGTGGGTGATCGTTAGGGTTCATTACAGAACCACGAACTGTTGGACGGATACCCATCCAGCGAGAGCGACCTGCTTTACCTACGTTAACAAGTTCATGCTCAAGGTTACCTACTTGACCGATTGTTGCACGGCAAGTTAGAAGGATCATACGAACTTCTCCAGAGCCTAAACGAACAAGAGCATACTTTTCTTCTTTACCAAGAAGTTGAGCTTCAGCACCAGCAGAACGAGCAAGCTGTCCGCCTTTGCCAGGTTTTAGCTCGATGTTGTGGATTGTAGAACCTACAGGAATGTTCGCTAGTGGAAGTGCATTCCCTACTTTAATGTCAGCGCCAACGCCAGACATGATTTCTTGGCCTACTTTAAGTCCTTTAGGAGCTAGGATGTAACGTTTTTCACCATCAACATAGTTGATTAGCGCGATGTTTGCAGTACGGTTTGGATCATACTCGATTGTAGCAACGCGTCCTGGTATTCCATCTTTGTTGCGTTTAAAGTCGATGATTCTGTATTTACGCTTGTGCCCACCGCCTTGGTGACGAACAGTAAGTTTACCTTGGTTGTTGCGTCCGGCTTTTTTGCTTAGTGGTGCAAGCAATGATTTTTCTGGTTTGTCAGTAGTAATTTCAGCAAAGTCAAGCTGAGTCATACCACGGCGACCGTTAGTGATCGGTTTAAACTTTTTGATACCCATTTGTGTTTCCCTCCTTTACTTGTTGATCTTAAACTCCTTCAAAGAAGTCCAATTCTTTGCTTCCTGGAGTTAAAGTAATGATTGCTTTTTTACGTTTTGAAGTATAACCAGTATGACGACCTACACGTTTGAATTTCCCTTTGTAGTTCGCAGTGTTTACTGATGCAACTTTAATTCCGAAAATGTCTTCCAACGCAATTTTGATTTGAGTCTTTGTTGCGCGAGTGTCAACTTCGAAAGTGTATTTTCCGTCAGCCATAATTTCAGTAGAACGCTCTGTAATTACGGGGCGCTTAATAATATCACGTGCATCCATTATGCAAGCACCTCCTCTACTTTTTCCACAGCGTCTCTTGTCATAACAAGCTTGTCGTGGTTAAGCACATCAAGCACATTAACACCAGTTGCTGTAACAACAGTTACACCAGGGATGTTACGAGCAGATAAAGCAACAAATTCGTTGAAATCTCCTGTCACAACAAGTGCTTTGCGATCTGCGGATAGATTTGTCAGTACTTGCTTCATGTCTTTAGTCTTTGGAGCATCCAAAGAAAGAGCATCAAGAACTACTAGGTTATTATCGATTACCTTTGAAGAAAGTGCAGATTTAATAGCTAAACGGCGAACTTTCTTAGGCAATTTGTAAGAATAGCTTCTTGGCGTTGGTCCGAAAACGACTCCACCGCCTACCCATTGCGGAGAACGGATTGAACCTTGACGAGCACGTCCAGTTCCTTTTTGTCTCCATGGTTTGCGTCCGCCACCGGCAACTTCAGAACGGTTTTTCACGTCGTGGTTACCTTGACGAAGTGACGCTTGCTGCATGATTACAGCATCAAATAATACATTTTGGTTTGGTTCAATACCGAAAACGGAAGCATTAAGCTCTAAATCGCCAGCTTGAGAACCATCTTGTTTGTAAATAGCTACTTTAGGCATCGATGTATCCTCCCTTCTTATTTAGCTTCTTTAGCTTTTACAGCTGCATTGATTGTAACGTAGCTCTTTTTCGCACCAGGTACGTTACCTTTGATTAGAAGTAAGTTGCGCTCAGCATCAACTTTAACAACTTCTAGGTTTTGAACAGTAATTGTATCTCCGCCTGTACGTCCAGGTAGGTTTTTACCTTTGAATACACGGTTAGGGTCAACTGCACCCATAGAACCAGGACGACGGTGGTAACGGGAACCGTGGCTCATAGGTCCGCGGGATTGTCCGTGGCGTTTAATTACACCTTGGAATCCTTTACCTTTTGATGTTCCGGTTACGTCTACAACGTCACCTTCTGCGAAAATATCTACCTTGACTTCCTGACCAACTTCAAAATCCGCGCCTTGTACATTGCGGAATTCTTTAACGAAGCGCTTAGGGTTTGTGTTAGCTTTAGCAGCATGCCCTTTTGCAGGCTTGTTCACACGGCTTTCTTTCTTATCATCAAATCCTAATTGGATTGCTTCGTAACCGTCGTTTTCAGCAGTTTTCTTTTGAAGAACAACGTTTGGAGTAACTTCAACTACAGTAACTGGGATAAGATCACCGTTCTCTGCAAATACTTGAGTCATTCCTACTTTTTTACCTAAGATTCCTTTGGCCATTAGTCACACCTCCTATTGATTGTTTAAAATTTTTTATATGTTAATTCTTATAGTTTGATTTCAATGTCAACGCCAGATGGAAGATCCAAACGCATTAATGAATCAACAGTTTGCGGCGTTGGTTCGATGATATCGATCAAACGCTTATGAGTACGCATTTCGAACTGCTCACGAGAATCCTTATATTTGTGCACCGCACGCAGGATTGTGTAAATAGCTTTTTCAGTTGGAAGCGGAATTGGTCCGGATACTTTTGCACCAGAACGTTTTGCTGTCTCAACAATTTTCTCAGCAGATTGATCAAGAATTCTGTGATCATATGCTTTTAATCGAATACGAATCTTTTGCTTTGCCATTATTTTCCCTCCTTTATTCGCCCATTTTGATAAACAGACATTACTCCCACGGAAATTTAACCTGACAGACATCCGCCATGGCAATGGGGCCGGGTGTGTCAGCAACCTTCCGGATCATCGCAAATGAATGACCAACATTACTTATTATAGTAAAAACAGCTGCCCATTGCAAGCTATTCTTATAAATATTTTCATCAGCCGCACACTTTTTCTATTATAGGCCCTCAACCCTGTAAAAGCAAGGTCTGATCGGGAATTACCAATAATAAAAAAACGGGTTTCTTCTATATAAATAAAACACAGCTAAGCCTTCTGTTTTAAGGAACATAAAAAAAGCATCCCATAAAGGGATGCTTTTTTGAGAAATGAACTTACGCTTGGATAGATGCTACTACTCCAGCGCCTACTGTACGTCCACCTTCACGAATAGAGAACTTAGTTCCTTCTTCGATCGCGATTGGAGCGATTAGTTCAACAGTCATTTCGATGTTGTCTCCAGGCATAACCATTTCAGTTCCTTCTGGAAGTTGGATGATACCAGTTACGTCAGTTGTACGGAAGTAGAACTGAGGACGGTAGTTAGAGAAGAATGGAGTATGACGTCCACCCTCTTCTTTAGAAAGTACGTATACTTCTGATTTGAATTTAGTGTGAGCTTTAACAGTTCCTGGCTTAGCAAGAACTTGTCCACGCTCAACATCGTCACGGGAAACCCCACGAAGAAGTGCACCGATGTTGTCACCAGCTTCAGCATAGTCAAGAAGTTTACGGAACATTTCAACACCAGTTACAGTTGTTGATTTTGGCTCTTCAGTAAGACCAAGGATCTCGATAACGTCTCCGACTTTAACTTGTCCACGCTCAACACGTCCAGTAGCAACAGTACCACGGCCAGTGATTGAGAATACGTCCTCAACAGGCATCATGAATGGTTTTTCAGTGTCACGTGGAGGAGTTGGGATGTACTCGTCAACTGCGTCCATAAGTTCGATGATTTTAGCTTCCCACTCAGCGTCTCCTTCAAGAGCTTTAAGAGCAGAACCTTTGATTACAGGAACATCGTCTCCTGGGAAATCGTACTCAGAAAGAAGGTCACGAACTTCCATTTCAACTAGTTCAAGAAGCTCTTCGTCGTCAACCATATCACATTTGTTCAAGAATACTACTAGGTAAGGTACACCTACTTGACGAGAAAGAAGGATGTGCTCACGAGTTTGTGGCATTGGGCCGTCAGCAGCAGATACTACTAGGATCCCTCCGTCCATTTGTGCAGCACCAGTGATCATGTTTTTAACATAGTCAGCATGTCCTGGGCAGTCTACGTGTGCATAGTGACGAGTGTCAGTTTCGTACTCAACGTGTGCAGTTGAGATTGTGATACCACGCTCACGCTCTTCTGGAGCACCGTCGATTTGGTCGTAAGCCATAGCTTGACCTTTACCAGATTTTTTTGCAAGTACAGAAGTAATTGCAGCTGTTAAAGTTGTTTTACCGTGGTCAACGTGTCCGATTGTACCAATATTCGCATGCGTTTTGGAACGATCAAATTTCTCTTTAGCCATGAGAAAGATTCCTCCTTAATATGTGTAAAAGTTTAATTTTTTTATTTAAAACAGACAGGTTGTCTGCCTATTTTAGATTACATGAAAAGCTAGCTTGTTACAACTGTCAACAATTATTGGCCAGTTGATTTTTTAATGATTTCTTCTGAAATTGATTTTGGTACTTCTTCGTAGTGATCAAAGTGCATGGAGTAAGTTCCACGTCCTTGTGTACGAGAACGAAGAGATGTAGCGTAACCAAACATTTCAGCAAGTGGAACCATCGCTTTAACAACTTGAGCGTTACCGCGAGCTTCCATACCCTCAACACGTCCGCGTCGGGAAGTTACGTCACCCATAATGTCTCCCATGTACTCTTCAGGAACAACCACTTCAACTTTCATGATCGGCTCAAGGATAGCAGGGTCACATTTTGCTTTCGCGTTTTTAAGTGCCATTGATCCGGCAATTTTAAACGCCATTTCGTTGGAGTCAACGTCATGGTATGAACCGTCAACGATTCTTGCTTTAAGATCAAGCAATGGGAATCCTGCAAGCATACCATTTTTCATTGATTCTTCAATACCGGCTTGTACCGCTGGGATGTATTCACGAGGAACAACACCACCGACGATTTTGTTTTCGAATACGAATCCAGATCCTTCTTCACCTGGTTCGAATTCGATCCAAACGTGACCGTATTGTCCACGACCACCGGACTGACGTACGAACTTACCTTCAACTTTAGCCGCTTGGCGGATTGTTTCACGGTAAGCAACCTGTGGAGCACCTACGTTAGCTTCAACTTTGAATTCACGTTTCATACGGTCAACAAGGATGTCAAGGTGAAGTTCACCCATTCCGCCGATGATCGTTTGTCCTGTTTCTTCGTCAGTTTCAGTTCTGAATGTAGGATCTTCCTCAGCAAGTTTCGCAAGGGCCATACCCATTTTATCTTGGTCAGCTTTAGATTTAGGCTCGATAGACAAGTGGATTACCGGCTCAGGGAATACCATAGATTCTAGGATAACTTGGGATTTCTCATCACAGAGAGTATCACCAGTTGTTGTATCTTTCAAACCTACAGCTGCTGCGATATCACCAGCATATACTACAGAGATCTCTTCACGGTGGTTCGCATGCATTTGAAGGATACGTCCAACGCGCTCACGCTTGCCTTTTGTAGAGTTCTGTACATATGAACCTGAGTTCAATGTTCCGGAGTATACGCGGAAGAATGTAAGTTTACCGACATAAGGGTCAGTCATAACTTTAAATGCCAATGCAGAGAATGGAGCATCGTCGCTTGATTCGCGAGTTACTTCTTCTTCAGAATCAGGAAGAGTACCCTTGATTGCTTCTACATCGACTGGAGCTGGCAAGTAGTCAAGAACAGCATCCAGCATAAGCTGAACACCTTTGTTCTTAAATGCAGATCCACAGATTACAGGAAAGAATTCAACGTTTACAGTTCCTTGACGGATAGCTGCTTTGATTTCTTCGTTTGTAATCTCTTCGCCTTCTAAGTACTTCATCATCAATTCTTCATCAAGCTCAGCTACCGCTTCGATAAGCTTTCCACGGTACTCTTCCGCTTGCTCTTGATATTCAGCAGGAATTTCGCCTACTTCAATGTCAGTTCCAAGGTCGTTTCCGTAGAATACAGCTTTCATCTCGATTAGGTCGATGATTGCCTCAAATTGGTCTTCAGCACCGATAGGAAGCTGAATAGGGTGCGCATTTGCACCAAGACGGTCATGAAGAGTCTTTACAGAGTAAAGGAAGTCAGCACCGATCTTGTCCATTTTGTTAACGAATACTACACGGGGAACCCCGTAAGTTGTTGCTTGACGCCATACTGTTTCAGTTTGCGGTTCAACCCCAGACTGAGCATCGAGTACAGCTACAGCTCCGTCTAATACACGCAATGAACGTTCTACTTCTACTGTAAAGTCTACGTGTCCAGGAGTATCAATGATGTTGATACGGTGACCTTTCCACTGAGCAGTTGTTGCAGCGGAAGTAATTGTGATTCCGCGCTCTTGTTCCTGCTCCATCCAGTCCATTTGTGAAGCTCCTTCATGAGTTTCACCAATTTTATGGATACGACCTGTATAGTATAGTACACGTTCAGTTGTCGTTGTTTTACCAGCATCGATGTGAGCCATGATACCGATATTACGCGTATTTTTTAAGGAGAATTCTCTTGCCATGAATTTCTCTCCTTCCTATACATAGGAAAATGATTTTTTATAGTGTGATAGAGACAGTTAAGAAACTGTCTCTTGAGTTTTTACCAGCGGTAGTGAGCAAACGCTTTGTTCGCTTCTGCCATTTTGTGCATATCTTCACGCTTCTTCACTGATGCTCCAGCATTGTTAGCAGCATCCATGATTTCGTTAGCAAGACGTTCTTCCATTGTCTTTTCCCCACGAAGACGAGCGTAGTTTGTTAACCAGCGAAGTCCTAGAGTCGTACGGCGCTCAGGGCGAACTTCAACTGGAACTTGGTAGTTAGCTCCACCAACACGGCGGGCACGAACTTCAAGTACAGGCATGATGTTCTTAAGAGCTTGTTCGAATACTTCCATAGGTTCTGTGTTTGTACGTTCTTTGATAATGTCAAATGCATTATAAAGAATGGTTTGTGCTACTCCTCTTTTACCGTCAATCATAATTTTGTTGATTAGACGAGTTACAAGTTTAGACTTGTAAATTGGATCAGGCAACACATCACGACGAGATACAGGTCCTTTACGAGGCATTGTGTCCCCTCCTTTCTCCTATTTATTTACGCATTATTTAAAAGCTTACTTTTTAGCAGCTTTAGGACGCTTAGTTCCGTATTTAGAACGGCCTTGCATACGGTTGTTAACACCAGCGGTATCAAGCGCACCACGAACGATGTGGTAACGTACCCCTGGTAAGTCTTTTACACGTCCGCCACGGATCAACACTACGCTATGCTCTTGAAGGTTGTGCCCGATCCCAGGGATGTAAGCAGTCACTTCAATTCCATTGGTTAAACGTACACGAGCGTATTTACGAAGAGCCGAGTTCGGTTTCTTCGGTGTCATCGTACCAACACGAGTACATACTCCACGTTTTTGCGGAGAGGAAACGTTGGTTTGAGCTTTTTTGAAGCTGTTGTAGCCTTTGTTAAGAGCTGGAGAGTCAGATTTTTTACCTTTTGACTCACGGCCTTTACGAACCAATTGATTAATTGTAGGCATTTGTTTTTTCCTCCTTTCCTTACGTTTTTCTAAGACCACTGAACCAGGTGGTTCATCTTTGGACAAAAGAAAGTTTTTGCGAGAGGCCACGCGGGTGACGTCGCAAAAACATTTATTTTATCCTTTTATCGCAACAGTTGCGGCTCCAACATCAATTCCGCAAGCTTTGCCAAGCTTTTTCATGGAATCGACTCTCGTAATCGGGACAAGTCTTTCCTGTGCAATCTGTAATACTTTACCGGTTACACGAGGGTCAGCATCATCGGCAACGACGAGCTCTTTAACTTCCCCGTTTTGCAAAGCCTTAATGGTTTGCTTAGTTCCTACGATAAAATCAGAAGCCTGTGTCACTTTTTCATAAGACATCGTTATATCCTCCAAAGTAACAATTCTTAGGAGCACTCAGATATAATATCACTGTTGTGCTCCCAATGTCAACACTTCTCTTATTAATCTTGTGAGACTAGCTCTGTTGCTGTTGCTTCGTGATCAGCAGTTTCACTTTCTTCTGTTGATACAGGAGAATCCATTCCTACATTTCTGTAAAGGGACATTCCAGTACCAGCCGGGATCAGCTTACCGATGATTACGTTCTCTTTCAATCCGAGCAATTCATCACGTTTACCTTTGATTGCTGCATCTGTCAGGACACGTGTTGTTTCCTGGAAGGATGCTGCAGACAAGAACGATTCAGTTTCAAGAGATGCTTTGGTAATACCAAGCAATACAGGGCGTCCTGTAGCAGGAATGCCGCCTTGAAGAAGAACCTTTCTGTTCACATCGGTAAAGGCGTGAATATCCATCAATGCGCCTGGCAGAACATCAGTGTGGCCGGCATCAATGATACGGACTTTACGAAGCATCTGGCGAACCATTACCTCTACGTGTTTGTCGCCAATTTCTACCCCTTGCATACGGTATACTTTTTGAACTTCACGCAGCAAGTATTCTTGAACGCCTTCTGCACCTTTAACTTTGATCAATTCTTTCGGGTCGATTGAACCTTCAGTAAGAACTTGCCCTGCAACCACAGCATCGCCTTCTGCAACTTTAATGCGCGCGCCGTATGGCACAGTGTAAGATCTAGTTTCAATCTCACCTTGAACAAGGATTTCACGCTTCTCTTTAGACTCATTAATATTGATCACTGTACCTTCAAGCTCAGAGATTAGCGCCTGACCTTTCGGGTTACGTGCTTCAAACAACTCCTGGATACGCGGTAAACCTTGAGTGATATCGTCTCCTGCTACACCGCCTGTATGGAAGGTACGCATTGTAAGCTGTGTTCCTGGCTCCCCGATTGATTGGGCAGCGATGATACCGACAGCTTCACCGACTTCAACATCAGATCCTGTTGCCAGGTTGCGTCCGTAACATTTTTTACAAACACCGTGACGGGTATCACAAGTAAATACTGAACGAAGCGTTACTTCTTCAATTCCTGCATCAACTACTGCTGCTGCTGAATCTTCCGTAATTTGCTCGTTTTTGCTGACAAGAACCTCGTTTGTTTCCGGGTGGTACACTGTTCTGAACACTGTACGCCCGACTAAACGCTCGTATAGGTTCTCGATTACTTCATTGCCTTCTTTAATAGCCGCAACTGTTAGACCACGGTCCGTTCCACAGTCATCTTCACGGACGATAACGTCCTGAGCTACGTCTACAAGACGGCGAGTCAAGTAACCTGAGTCAGCTGTTTTAAGTGCTGTATCGGCAAGACCTTTACGCGCACCATGTGTAGAGATAAAGTATTCGAGTACCGTCAGACCTTCACGGAAACTGGACTTGATCGGCAATTCGATGATTTTACCAGCCGGGTTGGCCATGAGACCACGCATACCGGCAAGCTGTGTAAAGTTAGATGCGTTACCACGGGCACCAGAGTCACTCATCATGAAGATTGGGTTTCTCTTATCAAGGGTAAGCATTAGTTTTTGCTGAATCTCATCCTTCGCCTGGCTCCAGATGTTGATGACACGCTCATAACGCTCGTCTTCTGTAATCAGACCGCGGCGGAACTGTTTCGTTACCGTAGTAACTTTTTCTTCAGCTGCGGATAGGATGACTTGTTTCTCAGGCAATACGACGATGTCAGAAACACCAACGGTAATCCCTGCTTTTGTTGAATATTTGAATCCAAGCTCTTTCATACGGTCAAGCATCTTGGATGTTTCAGTAATTTTGAATCGTTTGAACACTTCTGCAATGATTTTACCGAGAATTCCTTTTTTAAACGGATCTACTTCATCATGCTTAGCGATTTCTTCTTTGATGTTCGCAGCTTGAGGAAGGAAATACTTCTCAGGCGTTTCAATTTGCAGGTTAGCTGTTGTTGGCTCGTTGATGTATGGGAATGACTCAGGAAGAATCTCGTTAAAGAGAAGTTTTCCGACAGTCGTCATTAACATCATATTTTGCTGGTGTTCTTTAAATGAAGGCTTGTTTAAAGTGGATACCGGAACAGCAATACGGGTATGAAGATGGACATAGCCATTTTCGTACGCAACGATTGCTTCGTTCGCATCTTTAAACACAGACCCTTCACCAATCGCACCTGCACGCTCCATCGTAAGGTAGTAGTTACCCAGTACCATATCCTGAGATGGTGTAACAACCGGTTTACCATCTTTCGGGTTCAAGATGTTTTGTGCAGCCAGCATAAGAATGCGTGCCTCAGCTTGAGCTTCAGCTGATAAAGGTACGTGAACCGCCATTTGGTCACCATCAAAGTCAGCGTTGTAAGCTGTACATACGAGTGGGTGAAGACGGATAGCGCGTCCTTCAACCAGTGTAGGTTCGAACGCCTGGATCCCTAGTCTGTGAAGAGTCGGGGCACGGTTCAGCAATACCGGATGCTCTCTGATTACATCTTCAAGAACATCCCATACTTCCGGCTGAACACGTTCAACCTTGCGTTTCGCGCTCTTAATGTTATGAGCAAGACCTTTGGCAACAAGCTCTTTCATAACGAAAGGCTTGAAGAGCTCAAGTGCCATTTCCTTAGGAAGACCGCATTGGTACATCTTAAGGTGAGGACCTACTACGATAACGGAACGGCCAGAGTAGTCAACACGCTTACCAAGAAGGTTTTGACGGAAACGGCCTTGTTTCCCTTTTAACATATGGGATAGTGATTTTAGCGGACGGTTACCAGGACCTGTTACAGGACGGCCGCGTCGTCCGTTGTCGATTAGAGCATCTACCGCTTCTTGAAGCATACGTTTTTCATTCTGTACGATGATATTCGGCGCACCTAAATCCAAAAGACGCTTCAAACGGTTATTACGGTTAATAACACGGCGGTACAAGTCATTCAAGTCAGATGTTGCAAAACGTCCTCCGTCAAGCTGCACCATTGGGCGAAGCTCAGGCGGAATTACAGGAAGAACATCCAGGATCATCCAGAACGGTTCGTTGCCGGAATGACGGAACGCTTCAAGCACTTCAAGACGCTTGATTGCACGGGTACGACGCTGTCCCTGTGCAGTTTTCAGCTCTTCTTTCAGCTGATCGACTTCTTTTACAAGGTCGATGTCTTCAAGAAGGCGTCTGATGGCTTCTGCGCCCATTTGTGCAGTAAACCCTTGACCGTATTTTTCACGGTATGAACGGTATTCTTTTTCAGAAAGCAGCTGCTTTTTCTCCAGCGGCGTTTCACCCGTATCTGTCACCACGTAAGATGCAAAGTAAATAACTTCTTCCAGTGCTCTTGGAGACATATCGAGTACAAGACCCATACGGCTTGGTATTCCTTTGAAATACCAAATGTGCGAAACAGGTGCAGCAAGTTCGATGTGACCCATACGGTCACGTCGAACTTTAGCACGAGTTACTTCTACGCCACAGCGATCACATACGACACCTTTATAGCGGACACGTTTGTATTTTCCGCAATGGCATTCCCAGTCCTTTTGAGGTCCGAAAATACGTTCACAGAACAAACCGTCTTTTTCAGGCTTAAGTGTACGATAGTTGATCGTTTCTGGTTTTTTCACTTCTCCTCTTGACCAAGAACGGATCTTATCAGGAGAAGCGAGGCCTATTTTCATATACTCAAAATTGTTTACGTCTATCAAGGAGCAAACCTCCCTTATGATATCCTGTTTTTATTCACTTACAGTGTAAGATTCAAGATTTAAATTAAGCTTTTCACTTGCTTGATCTTCTTCATCATCAAGCTCGCGCATTTCAATTTCCTTATCGTCACCGGACATGATCTTAACGTCCATTCCGAGTGATTGAAGCTCTTTGATCAATACTTTGAATGATTCAGGAACTCCAGGTTCTGGTACGTTCTCACCCTTGACGATGGCTTCGTATGTTTTCACACGGCCCACAACATCATCGGATTTGACGGTAAGAATTTCTTGAAGAGTATAAGCAGCACCATATGCTTCGAGTGCCCAAACCTCCATCTCACCGAAACGCTGTCCACCGAACTGTGCCTTACCACCGAGCGGCTGCTGGGTAACAAGGGAGTATGGTCCAGTAGAACGTGCGTGAAGTTTGTCATCGACCATGTGAGCCAGTTTGATCATGTACATGACACCAACTGAAACACGGTTGTCAAACGGAACTCCAGTTCTTCCGTCATAAAGAACGGTTTTACCATCTCGGGCCATTCCCGCTTCTTCAATGGTTGCCCAAACATCTTCTTCACGTGCACCGTCAAATACCGGTGTTGCCATGTGAACGCCAAGCTGTCTTGCAGCCATACCAAGGTGAAGCTCAAGCACCTGGCCGATGTTCATACGGGAAGGTACACCCAGAGGGTTCAACATGATATCAATAGGTGTTCCATCTGGAAGGAACGGCATATCTTCTTCCGGCATGATGCGGGAGATTACACCTTTATTTCCGTGGCGGCCCGCCATCTTATCTCCTTCGTGAATCTTACGCTTCTGTACGATATAAGCACGCACCAGCTGATTCACTCCTGGAGGAAGCTCGTCGCCGTCTTCACGGTTAAATACTTTAACATCCAGAATGATTCCATCTCCGCCGTGAGGCACACGAAGTGATGTATCACGGACTTCACGCGCTTTTTCACCAAAGATCGCGTGAAGAAGGCGTTCTTCAGCTGTAAGTTCAGTAACCCCTTTAGGTGTAACTTTACCTACGAGGATGTCTCCATCTTTCACTTCCGCACCGATACGAATAATTCCACGGTCATCCAGATTGCGAAGAGCTTCTTCCCCTACGTTCGGGATATCTCTTGTAATCTCTTCCGGACCTAATTTCGTATCACGGGCTTCTGATTCATATTCTTCAATATGGATGGATGTGTATACATCATCTTTTACCAGTCGTTCGCTCATGATGACCGCATCTTCATAGTTATAGCCTTCCCATGTCATGAAGCCGACAAGAACGTTTCGCCCAAGAGCGAGTTCTCCTTTTTCCATGGATGGTCCGTCTGCAAGAATTTCTCCTTTAACTACACGGTCGCCTTTACTGACAATCGGACGCTGGTTATAGCAAGTTCCTTGGTTGGAACGTATGAATTTAAGGCAGTTGTAGCGGTCAAGCTGACCTTCTACTTCTTTCCCGTCAATAGTTTCAATGCGGCGTACTTGGACTTGTTTCGCGGTAACCTTCTCAACAATTCCTTCGTATTTACAGATAACAGCCGCACCAGAATCTTTTGCAGACACATGCTCCATTCCTGTTCCGACGACTGGTGCTTCCGGTACCATTAGAGGAACCGCTTGACGCTGCATGTTCGCACCCATCAGTGCACGGTTGGAGTCATCATTTTCAAGGAAAGGAATACAAGCTGTAGCGGCGGATACGACCTGTTTCGGTGATACGTCCATATAGTCGATGCGATCGCGTCTGACAATGGTGTTTTCACCACGGAAACGTGCGATGACGTCTTCGTTCAGGAATTCCCCGTCTTCACCAAGAAGGGAGTTCGCCTGTGCTACCACATAGTTGTCTTCTTCATCAGCTGTCAGGTAATCGATTCTTCCTGTTACTTTACCAGTCTCAGGATCTACACGGCGATATGGTGTTTCAATAAAGCCGTACTCGTTTACTTTTGCATAGCTTGATAATGAGTTGATCAAACCGATATTCGGTCCCTCAGGTGTTTCAATCGGACACATACGGCCATAGTGGGAGTAGTGAACGTCACGGACTTCGAACCCTGCGCGCTCACGCGTAAGTCCGCCGGGCCCTAGGGCTGAAAGACGGCGTTTATGCGTAAGTTCTGCAAGTGGGTTGGTCTGGTCCATAAACTGAGAAAGCTGAGAGCTTCCGAAGAACTCTTTGATCGCAGCAATAACAGGGCGAATATTGATCAGTGCCTGTGGTGTAATCGCATTTGTATCTTGTATCGACATACGTTCGCGAACAACACGTTCCATACGGGACAGCCCGATGCGGAACTGATTTTGGAGAAGCTCGCCCACAGAGCGCAAGCGGCGGTTTCCAAGGTGGTCAATATCATCTGTATTACCAACACTATGAAGCAAGTTGAAGAAGTAGTTAATAGATGCAATGATGTCAGAAACCGTAATGTTCTTAACTGATTTCTCAACATAAGCATTGCCAATTACTTTAATAACGCGCTCTCCATCAGCATCATCCGGAGCATAAATGTTAATAGACTGAAGCGGAATATCCTGATCTTCAGCTACCCCGCCTGCCGGAGTCACATGACGGAAACCAATGCCGTTCTCAAGATAAGGAAGTATCTTGTCCAGTGTACGGCGGTCGAGTAGTGTCCCTGCTTCAGCAAGCACTTCGCCCGTTTCTGGATCAGCCAGGGTTTCAGCCAGCTTTTGGTTGAATAAGCGGTTTTTAATATGAAGCTTTTTATTGATTTTATAACGTCCTACACTTGCAAGATCATAACGCTTCGGATCAAAGAAGCGTGAGTCTAACAAACTCTTGGCGTTATCAACAGTAGGAGGTTCGCCGGGGCGAAGGCGCTCATAGATTTCTAGGAGTGCCTTTTCCGTACCTTCTGTATTGTCTTTATCAAGGGTATTTCTTAAATACTCATCTTCCCCAAGCAAGTCGATGATTTCTTGATCAGACCCAAACCCTAATGCGCGAAGCAATACGGTAATAGGAATTTTCCTAGTGCGGTCAATGCGCACATATACTATATCTTTGGCGTCTGTTTCGAACTCAAGCCAGGCACCTCGGTTTGGTATAACAGTGGCAGTGAAACCCTTTTTACCGTTTTTATCAATCTTTTCACTGTAATAGACACTTGGTGAACGAACAAGCTGGGAAACAATTACACGTTCAGCACCGTTGATCACAAACGTGCCTGTATCTGTCATTAACGGGAAATCTCCCATAAATACTTCTTGCTCTTTCACTTCGCCAGTCTCTTTATTAATGAGACGCACCTTTACACGAAGCGGCGCAGCATAAGTTACATCACGCTCTTTTGATTCTTCCACAGGATACTTTGGCTCTCCGAGGCTATAGTCAATAAACTCTAGCACGAGATTTCCAGTGAAATCTTCAATCGGCGAAATGTCCTGGAACATTTCACGCAGTCCCTCATCAAGAAACCATTGATAGGAAGCAGTTTGAATTTCGATTAAGTTCGGTAATTCAAGCACTTCGCTAATTCTTGCGTAACTTCTTCGTTGGCGGTGGCGTCCAAACTGAACTAGTTGACCTGTCAACTGATTCACCCCTCAAATCCAGCGTTTTTTCTTGTTCCTATATACTCTAACATTCTATTATTGAATGTCAGAAAGACAAAAAGAAAAAGGGTTTTTATAAAAACCACAATTTCAATCGAGCAACAGATTATATAATTTTGTCCAAATTCTTCTCTTGATATACCTTAAAAGGTTATAATATCGAGGTTTTTTCTGCATTTGAACACAAGGGCAGAAAATGTGAATTCATTGGCATTTTATAATATTAGCATAGACTCCATACAGAGTCAACGTTTTATCGCTCGAATAATATAGTACCCTTTACTTTTTGAAACAGTCTCCACTTCCGCAAATACGGACTGAAGTTTTTCAATCGCAGATGGAGCACCTTGTTTCTTTTGAATGACTATCCATAATTCCCCATCAGTCTGCAATTTATCATACGAATCTTCAAACAGCTGATGGACAACCTTTTTTCCTGCACGGATGGGAGGGTTTGTAAGAATGGCCGCAAATCCCATTTCTGCAACATTTTCAAACAGGCTGCTTTTTCGCACTTCGATGTTGGAGATCCCGTTTTTCTTCGCGTTTTCCGCAGACAATTCCAGGGCGCGCTCGTTAATGTCCACCATCAGCACACGCCGGCCAGGATTTTCTTTAGCAATCGCGAGTCCAATCGGTCCATAGCCGCATCCAACATCCAAATAATCTCCTTCAATTCCCGGAGATACAAATTCTTCAATCAGCAATCGGCTTCCGAAGTCCACTTCCTTTTTTGAAAAGACACCGGAATCAGATGTGAATTTGAACTCATGGTTTCTAAGCGTAAACGTCCAGTTTTTCGGATCGCTTTTTACGTCCGGCCGCTCAGAATAATAATGACCACCCATGTTCATCTTCCTTTCCTTAAAAGGAATTCCTGTTATCAGTATGACCAAGATTACTCAAGATAAGCGCAAGTGCCCTGTTTAAGTCCGACAACCGCCGGAACTCATGCACAGCAACACGCTTTTTGTGTTGAGGGGCAAGAGTGAAGCGACCTAAGACGAATTGTGGTTTTTCAATTCGCCCTCCGAGGACTTATGCTGAAAACAATAAATACGTTTTCAGCCCTGGGCGCTGGAGCTGGACAATACTTCGCCGAATGCTCCATAGTTTTCATGCTTTCTTATCTTCCAAATAAAAAGGTCCGCCTGTTGGCGAACCCTTTTTGATTTGAAATTACTTAACTTCTACAGAAGCTCCAACTTCTTCAAGTTTAGCTTTCATTTCTTCAGCTTCTTCTTTAGCAATGCCTTCTTTAACATTGCTTGGAGCGCCGTCAACTAGTTCTTTAGCTTCTTTAAGACCAAGGCCTGTAAGCTCACGAACTACTTTGATAACTTTGATCTTAGAAGCGCCAGCGCTTGTAAGAACTAAATCAAACTCAGTTTGCTCAGCAGCAGCGTCTGCACCAGCAGCTCCACCAGCTACAGCTACAGGAGCTGCAGCAGTAACACCAAACTCTTCTTCAATTGCCTTAACTAGGTCGTTAAGTTCTAAAACTGTCATAGTTTTTAAGCTTTCAATGATTTCTTTAGACATTATAATTTCCTCCTTAGTTAGTTAAATCTATAAATCAGTTAAAACGCAAAGCTTATGCGCCTTGTTCTTCCTTTTGTTCAGCAACTGCTTTAGTAACCAACGCAAAGTTGCGAATTGGCGCTTGAAGCACGCTGAGTAACATAGAAAGAAGTCCTTCGCGTGATGGAAGATCTGCAAGAGCTTTAACTTCCTCAACCGATGCGATACGGCCTTCAATTACACCTGCTTTGATCTCAAGAGCATCATTTTCCTTAGCAAAGTTGTTAAGAATTTTAGCTGGAGCTACTACATCGTCATTGCTGAACGCAATCGCTGTAGGACCAACCAAATGCTCGTTAAGCTCAGATAAGCCAGTTTCGTCAGCTGCACGTCGAGCCATTGAGTTTTTGTATACTTTAAACTCGATCCCAGCATCACGAAGTTGTTTACGAAGCTCAGTTACTGCCGCTACAGTCAAACCGCGATAGTCAACAAGAATTGTTGATTTGCTCTCACGCAATTGTCCAGCGATATCAGAAACCAATTGCTTCTTAGTTTCAAGAATACTGCTCATCCTTACACCTCCTGTAGAATAGTCTAGTCATCTTCATACCGTAGCCATAAGAAAAGCCTTCATGTTAGACATGAAGGCGTAGTGTCAGAAATTAAGCAATCAATAATTGATTTATTCTGTGCTACACACCTCGGCAGGATAATTAAGCATTAAGCCCCCGCTGTCTACGGCATGACATAGATATTTATTTACAACATTAACAACTATAACAGTCTAATTAATGTGTGTCAACTATTTTTTAAGAGAAAAGTTAGATGGGTTAATTTTGATTCCAGGTCCCATTGTAGAAGAGATTGCTACGTTACGAACATAAGTCCCTTTCGCAGCAGCTGGTTTCACTTTAAGCAATGTGTCGATGATTGTACCAAGGTTCTCAGCCAACTTGTCGTTGTCGAAAGAAACTTTACCGATCGGCACGTGAATGTTTCCAGCTTTATCTACACGATATTCTACTTTACCAGCTTTAATATCGTTAACCGCTTTTTCAACTTCAAATGTAACTGTACCAGTTTTAGGGTTAGGCATTAAACCTTTTGGCCCTAATACGCGTCCAAGACGGCCAACTTCAGCCATCATGTCTGGTGTTGCTACGATTACATCAAAATCAAACCAACCTTGTTGGATTTTGTTGATGTAGTCAGTATCGCCTACGAAATCTGCTCCAGCAGCTTCTGCTTCTTTCGCTTTCTCGCCTTTAGCAAATACTAGCACACGTTGAGTTTTACCAGTTCCGTGCGGAAGTACTACAGCGCCACGAACTTGTTGGTCCGCTTTCTTAGGATCTACTCCAAGACGTACTGCTACTTCTACAGACTCATCAAACTTAGCTGTCGCAGTCTTTTTAACAAGCTCGATTGCTTCAGAAGCTTCATAAGATTTTTGGCGGTCTACTAATTTAGCCGCTTCTTGGTATTTCTTTCCTTTTTTAGCCATTGTAAAAATTTCCTCCCTTATGTGGTTTAGCGGATATTCCTCCCACTTAAGCGGTCTCTCGAGATTTTGAGGCCGCCATGCCTTTTTGGGAACGCCGATGATTATCGCGCGTTCCGTCCGGCTTTGGTTCCATTAATAAAGGTTGCGAACCGTTACCGGTAGGATGTCTCCTTTACTCGCAACCCTTTGGAAGCATTAGAATTAGTCTTCGATAACAATTCCCATGCTGCGTGCTGTACCTTCAACCATACGCATTGCAGATTCAACATTTGCAGCGTTTAGGTCAGGCATTTTTGATTCTGCAATTTCGCGAACTTTATCACGTTTTACAGTTGCAACTTTTTTCTTGTTCGGCTCACCTGAACCAGACTCGATTCCAGCAGCTACTTTAAGTAGAACAGCAGCCGGAGGAGTTTTAGTGATGAATGTAAATGAACGGTCTTCAAAAACCGTGATTTCAACCGGAATGATTAAACCAGCTTGATCAGCAGTACGAGCGTTAAACTCTTTACAGAATCCCATGATGTTAACACCAGCTTGTCCTAGTGCAGGTCCAACCGGTGGTGCCGGATTTGCTTTACCAGCAGGGATCTGAAGCTTTACCATTTTAATAACCTTTTTAGCCACGCGACACACCTCCTTAAGTCCGTGATGTGGTATATGGGTATGATATACCCTCCCACTCAAAAATACGCTTCCCCCTTGCTTAGGAGAAAGCAGATGTTTAGAAATATCAAACATTAAAAAGTCTATCACTTTTTAAGTTGGATTTCAAGTGTTTTTGAAATTACTTCAAAAATTAAAGCTTGACGACCTGGTTGAAATCTAATTCAACCGGGGTTTCGCGGCCAAACATATTCACGTGAACTTTGAGTTTTCGTTTTGTCGGATCGATTTCTTCGATGGTACCGACAAAGTCAGCAAACGGTCCTTCTTTAACTTTGACCGCTTCCTTCAGCTCATAATCCACTTCGATGCGAGGCTCTTCCATGCCCATGCCTTTAAGAATGTGTTCAACCTCTTCAGGCAAGAGCGGAGTCGGTTTTGAACCCGCTCCTGCAGATCCGACGAATCCTGTAACACCCGGCGTATTTCGAACCACATACCATGAATCATCCGTCATGACCATTTCAGTCAAAACATATCCAGGAAACACCTTTTTCATAGCGGTTTTTGTTTTGCCGTTCTTGATTTCTGTTTCTTCTTCAACAGGAACCAGTACACGGAAGATCTTGTCCGACATTCCCATTGATTCCACGCGCTTTTCCAGGTTCGTTTTCACTTTGTTTTCATACCCTGAATAAGTATGAACGACATACCAGTTTTTTTCCATATTCATCGGGACAACCCGTGTCCTTTCCCTCCTAAGCGGATATACTCTAGCATTGTATCCAGTTATGTTTCTATATAATCAAACTAGTCTAAAATGAGTTCAATAAGCTTCGAAATACCAAGATCAACTGCCCAGAAAAAGATTGCCATCAAAACCACTGTTACGACCGTTATAGTTGTATAGCGGATCAGCTCATCACGTTTCGGCCAGCTTACCTTTTTCATTTCCTTCTTAACATCGGATAAAAACTTTGCAGGTGATTTCCTTGTTTTTTCAGCAATGTCAGCCATCATGTTACCCCCATTACCTGATTGATATATGAGTAAGAAAAGCGGAAGCGATCTGGGTGGGCGCTGCAGCTAGACATAGCCCTGCCGAATTCCTCACAGTCTTAGTCTTACCTTTCTTACTTTGAAAACAGCCGGCTAGCCGGCCTTTTATTTCGTTTCTTTGTGGGTAGTGTGCGCATTGCAATGACTGCAAAACTTTTTAACCTCGATACGTTCAGGATTTTCCGCCTGGTTTTTCATGGTGGTATAATTTCGGCTGTTGCATTGACCGCAGGCTAAAATAACTTTTTTTCGCATAATAACACCTTCCGTGCTGTTAAGACCCACTCATCCACAATATCTATACTACTTTTACCACATTATCACAGCCCAAAAGGCTTGTCAATAAAGGTCGGAACGGCTCATGAGAGAAGATCGTGCCCTTTCGCGTTCCGGAAAACTTTATTGAAATAAAAAAAGAAAAGCAGGGGGATCCCTGCTTATAACGTTATTTCTCTTAACTCAAGATATCGTTCGAGCTTCCTCTTCACCCGCTGCAATGCATTGTCGATCGATTTCACATGCCTGTCCAGATCGATCGAAATTTCCTGATACGATCTTCCGTCCAGGTAGAGCATCAGCACTTTTCGCTCGAGGTCACTCAATATCTCTCCCATTTTCAGTTCAATATCATCAAACTCTTCCTGGTTAATGATCAACTCTTCCGGATCGGTAACCTTCGTCCCGCAAATTACATCCATCAGCGTCCTGTCCGATTCTTCATCATAGATCGGCTTGTCCAATGATACATAGGAATTGAGCGGAATATGTTTCTGCCTTGTGGCTGTCTTAATAGCCGTTATCATTTGCCGCGTGATGCACAGTTCGGCAAAAGCCTTAAAGGATGAAAGCTTGTCCTCTTTATAATCCCTGATTGCCTTATAAAGGCCAATCATGCCTTCCTGGATAATATCCTCCCGGTCAGCTCCGATTAAAAAGTAGGATCTAGCTTTTGCGCGCACGAAATTTTTATACTTGTTAATTAAAAATTCCAGTGCAGCACTGTCTCCTTCATGGACATGTTCAACCAGACTTTCATCTTCAATCTGTTCATAATCCAGAACCGTCATTTCTTTGAGGTAAATGCTCACGACAATCCCCCCGTCAGAGCCTGAATGCAAGGCAAAATATAACAATATTATACAGCATGTCATGAAAAAGCGTCAAGATTGTTTATTTTTGACCTCTTCGCCATTTTTCGAATATTTCAGCTACTTCCTCGGACAGGGAGATGCTGGAAAAGTTTCGTTCTCTCGCTTTCTTGACTTTCCGCTCAATTCTTTTCTCTATATCGTCCATTTCGACCTTTAGCTCTCGGGATGACTTTCTTAAAGCGCCTTTGGCAAAAACAACCCATTGCTCCGTATAATCGGAGGTTGCTACAAAGATGCGTGTATTCACATTTTTGTACTCTGAAGCCAGCCTCTCGATTCTTTCATCGGCCGTTTCGTTTTCCCTTGTGAAAATCACTTCAACCTTGTAATTCTTTGCTTTCTTCTCCATTCCAGCTACCATATGGGCATCGAATACAATGATGACCCGGCAGCCTGTAAAGGCCTGATACTCTGCCATTTTTTCAATCAGGATATCGCGTGCTTTTGCAAAGTCCGCATCCTTTAATGACCGGAGTTCAGGCCAGGCGCCTATGACATTATAGCCATCAACGAGTAAAATATTATCCATTATGATGACAGCGGATGGCGTTTGCGGTAAACCTCATACAATAAAAGGCCGGCTGCGACTGAAGCATTGAGAGAAGTAACTTTCCCTTCCATCGGCAGGCGTACAAGAAAGTCACACGTATCTTTAACCAGCCTGCCCATGCCTTTGCCTTCACTTCCGATGACAAGTCCGATTGGCATATCAAGTCCGGCTTCCCTGTAATCTTCCTTTCCTTTCATATCGGCTCCTACAAACCAAATGCCGCGCTCCTTAAGCTCTTTCATTGTTTGTACGATGTTGGTCACACGCACGACCGGAATATATTCGATCGCTCCAGTTGAGGCTTTTGCTACAGCGGCCGTCAATCCGACCGCCCTCCGCTTAGGGATGATAATTCCGTGGGCGCCTGCTGCGTCTGCCGTACGCATAATGGATCCGAGGTTGTGGGGATCTTCAATCTCATCAAGGATGATGAAGAAAGGCTCTTCACCTTTTTCCTCTGCTTTTTTAAATAAATCATCGATCTCTGAATATTCGTATGCGGCAACTGCAGCGATCACTCCTTGGTGATTGCCCCCGTCACTCAGCAGATCGAGTTTGCGCTTCGGAACAAACTGCACGAGGACATTGTTCTCCTTCGCCATATGAATGACCTGGCTGACCGGCCCTTTCTGTGAGCCTTCACCTACAAATATTTTGTTTATGTCTCTTCCCGCACGCAATACCTCAAGTACAGGGTTTCTGCCAATAATAAATTCTTCGCTCATTTTTTTCCTCCCTCTCCCGCCTGTTCGACGAAAGAAACTACTTTTTCAAAAATGGTCTGTAACCGCTCTTCATTCCCAAGCAGATGATGATAGCCAATAATCGCTTCAAAGCCTGTCCCATACCTGTACGTTTGTACATCTGTGTTTTTGGGCACGGAACCTTGCTTTGCGTTTCTGCCCCGCATAATGACACTAACTTCCTCTTCGTCAAAAAATTTCTCATCAAGCAAGCGAAGAACAACAGAAGCCTGGGCCTTGGCTGAAACATATTTGGTTGCCAGGGTATGAAGCCGGTTCGGTTTCACCTGGCCGGTATGGATGAGGTGATGCCGTACAAATGTTTCAAGTACAGCATCTCCCATGTAAGCCAGCGTCATCCCGTTCAGTTGTTTTATATCCGAACTCGAAATCTGTCTGCTCATTTATTGCCTCTTCCAGCGGACACCCTGCGGAGTATCCTCCAGGATGATGTTCATATCCTTCAGCTGGTCACGAATTTCATCTGCTCTCGCAAAATTACGGTCTTTTCTTGATTTGTTGCGTTCTTCGATCAGTGCTTCAATTTCTTCATCAAGCAGTTCTTTTTCTGCTGACAGGGCCAAACCAAGTACCCCGGTAAGCTCTTCAAAGAGGGTGATAAAATCAGACAGCACACTTTTGGATGTGTTTTCAGACTGCAGGTAAACGTTAGCTTCCCTAGCCGCGTCAAACAAGACAGCAATTCCGTTGGCTGTATTAAAATCATCATCCATCTCAGAAATGAAGTCCTTTTTAAACTGCGAAACTTTCGCTTCCCAAACTGCTGTATCTTCCGCCAGGTCAGCACTGACTTCCTGTCTGTGTTTCAAGTTCTCGTATGCTGTACGGATTCGACTCAAACTGGCATGTGCGCTTTGAAGCAGTTCATCACTGAAATTGATCGGATTTCGGTAGTGAACCGCCATCATGAAAAAGCGGATGACTTGAGGATCATATTCTTTGATCATGTCATGGACGAGAACAAAATTCCCAAGCGATTTGGACATTTTTTCGTTATTGATATTAATATAGCCGTTATGCATCCAATACTTGGCCATCGGTGCTTCGTTCAGGGCTTCAGACTGAGCAATCTCATTTTCGTGATGCGGAAAGGTAAGATCCTGGCCGCCGCCATGAATATCAATGGAATCACCAAGGTATTTTTTAGCCATGGCCGAGCACTCGATATGCCATCCCGGACGTCCATTGCCCCAAGGGCTTTCCCAGAAGATCTCCCCTTCTTTCGCCGCTTTCCACAATGCGAAATCCAACGGATCCTTCTTAATTTCACCCACTTCGATACGTGCACCCGAACGAAGGTCATCGATCGACTGATGAGAAAGCTTGCCATATCCTTCAAACGAGCGGGTTTTAAAATAAACATCGCCTTTTGCTTCATATGCATAACCTTTTTCAATCAGCTTGCTGATAAAATCAATGATTTCAGGCATCGTTTCGGTCACCCGCGGATGGTGGTCCGCTTTTTGTACACCCAACGCGCAAACATCTTCATGATAGGATTGGATAAAACGTTCTGCGACTGCCGGCACATCAGTACCAAGCTCTTTTGCCGCCTTAATGAGTTTGTCATCCACATCCGTAAAGTTGGAAATAAAGTTTACATCATAGCCGCGATATTCGAGATAGCGTCTTACGGTATCAAAGACGATGGCCGGACGCGCGTTGCCAATATGAATATAATTGTAGACGGTTGGTCCGCATACATACATCTTTACTTTCCCTTCTTCGAGAGGTTTGAATACCTCTTTTTGACGCGTCAACGTATTATAAATAACTAAACTCATCGTACTTCACTTCCCTTTCGTAAACGTTCAATCTCTTCCTGCAATCGTTCCAGCTCTTCCTGAACCTCTCTGAACTGAGAGGCCACCGGATCAGGCAGGTTACAATGATCCAGTTCTTTGCCAATTTTCATTCCATCCTGGATAACAATCCGACCAGGAATCCCAACAACTGTCGAATTCGGAGGTACATCCCGCAAAACAACAGATCCTGCTCCTACCTTAGAATGTTTCCCAATTGTGATGGATCCCAATACTTTTGCACCTGTCGCAATTAAAGCATGGTCCTCAATGGTCGGGTGGCGTTTACCTTTTTCTTTACCAGTACCACCAAGTGTTACCCCCTGATACAAGGTAACATCATTACCGATAATACAGGTCTCCCCTATGACCACACCCATACCATGGTCTATAAAAAACCGGTGCCCGATCTGTGCACCCGGATGAATCTCAATTCCTGTAAAAAAGCGGCTGATCTGCGAAACGACCCGGGCCCAAAACAAAAAGTTTCGTTTGAACAACTTATGTGCCAGCCGATGTGCCCATATTGCATGCAGGCCAGAGTAGGTAAGAACCACCTCCAGCTTGCTGCGCGCTGCCGGATCATTCTCAAAGACAGCCTGTATATCCTCCCTCATGCGTTTCCACATTGTAATCCCCCCTTAGTTAGAAAAGCTGAAGCAGGCGTTTAGGGCCGAAAGACGGTGGAACACTTACACAGCAACACGCTTTTTGTGTTGTGGTGGGAGTGTGAAGCGGCCGAGGCCCTGCCTGCTGAAGCTGGATCGAGAAAAGCTGAAGCTCCTGCAGCTGCTGAACCGCTAGTTTACCGTAATCCCCATTCGGCCGGTAAACGTGTGCTTTTCGCCAGTAAATTTTCATTTTAGACAGTAAATGTGCACTTTCGGACAGTAAACCCTTCATTTCCGCCAGTAAACTTATCCATGGCCCTTGCTCTGCCCGCTCCAGCAAAAAAAGCGCCACTGTGCGTATGCACAGAGACGCTTTTTGCGCGGTTCCACTCTGTTTAACAGCAAAAACGGAATATAATGCCGTATTTTTGCTGTTCTCCTTGTACTCCGTAACGTGGAGGGCCGCTTTTATCTACTGTATCGGTTCGATAAAAGGCTCCGAGGTGCATTTCAGTTTCCTTTTCATAAACCGCTCTCAGCCCATGGCGGTTCTCTCTGATAGGAAAATGGCAAACTTACTCTCCTCATCCTTGCTGTCGCTGTAATTAATTTCTTTTAATATATTACATTAGGAGCAAAATGTTAACTAATTTTGCCTGACAAAAAATTATGATAGGCGGGATGCTGTTTTATCCAGGCGTTTCAGGATCTCTTCCTTGCCAAACAATGAGATAGCTTGAGGAAGATCTGGACCATGCGTCTGGCCTGTAGTCGCCACGCGAATCGGCATGAACAGATTTTTCCCTTTTTGCTTCGTTTCCTTTTGTGTCGCTTTAATCGCCGCTTTCACTTCCTCCGCAGAGAAATCCGTGATCGCTTCGACATGGCCTTTAAAGGCAGCGATGACTTCAGGAACCGTTTCGCCTTTCAAAACTTCAAGCGCTTCTTCTTCATATTCAATCTGATCCTTAAAGAAGACATCTGTCTGTTCCACGATCTCAGCGCCATAGCTTAATTTTTCCTGATAGAGGGAGATGAGCTTGGATGCCCACTCGCGGTCTTCCTCAGTCATGTTCTCTTTGAGCCTTCCTGCTTCAATAAGATGCGGAAGGGTAAGTTCCATCACTGTTTCAAGGTCTTGCTTTTTCATGTATTGGTTGTTTACCCAAAGCAGCTTCTGCTTGTCAAAAATAGCGGGTGCTTTAGACAGTCTGGAAGGATCAAAGATTTCAATGAACTCTTCCTTCGTGAAGATCTCTTCTTCTCCAACCGGAGACCAGCCAAGCAAGGTAATGAAGTTGAACAAAGCTTCAGGAATGTATCCCAGCTGTTCGTACTGTTCAATAAACTGGATGATGGACTCATCGCGTTTGCTCAGTTTCTTGCGGTTTTCATTAAAGATCAGCGTCATGTGGCCAAACACTGGCGGCTCCCAGCCAAATGCTTCATAGACCATAAGCTGTTTCGGTGTATTGGAGATGTGATCATCCCCGCGCAGTACGTGAGAAATCTTCATTAAGTGATCATCTATAGCTACGGCAAAGTTATAAGTCGGAATACCGTCTTTTTTCACGATGACATAGTCGCCAATTCCATTGGAATCAAACGAAACATGTCCTTTTACCATATCATCAAACGTATACGTATGGTCTGCCGGCACAGCAAAACGGATGCTTGGCTTTCTTCCTTCTGCTTCAAGCGCCTTACGCTCATCTTCCGTCAAATGGCGGCACTTGCCTGAGTAATGAGGCGTCTCGTTCTTGGCAACCTGCTCCTCGCGTGCCGCTTCAAGCTCTTCCTCTGTACAGTAGCACGGGTAAGCCAAGCCGCGGTCTAACAAGTCCTCATAGTGTTTTTTGTAGATGTCCAAACGCTCCATCTGAGTATACGGGCCATACTCTCCGCCGACATCAATGCTTTCGTCCCAATCGATGCCCAGCCATTTTAAATACGTCAGCTGGCTTTCCACTCCGCCCTGGATATTTCGTTTTTGGTCAGTATCCTCAATACGGATGATTAGCTTGCCGTTATTGTGGCGGGCAAACAAATAGTTAAACAATGCTGTTCTTGCGTTCCCTATATGTAAATGTCCTGTTGGGCTTGGTGCATACCGTACCCTTACTTCGTTTGACATTTCAATTCCACCTCGATATATTTTTTGCTTTTCCCATTGTACCACTTTGTCTACTTTTTTGTAATAAGGATGACTGCGTTAGCGGCAATCCCTTCACTGCGGCCGGTAAAACCCAGTTTCTCAGTCGTTGTCGCCTTCACATTAATCTGATCCGTTTCAGCACCGAATATCCCGGCGATTACATTTCGCATCTCTTCAATATATGGAGCCATCTTTGGCTTTTGGGCAATGATCGTGCAATCGACGTTCCCTAGAATATAGCCTTTATTCTTTACAAAATCCCAGGACTCCTGAAGCAGTTTTTTTGAATCCGCATCTTTAAAAGCTGCGTCCGTATCCGGAAAATGCTTGCCGATATCGCCTTCACCCGCTGCTCCAAGCAATGCGTCCGTTACAGCATGCAGCAGAACATCCGCGTCAGAATGGCCGAGCAGCCCCTTTTCATAAGGAATGGTGATGCCTCCGATAATCAGAGGGCGCCCTTCGACGAGCTGGTGCACATCATAGCCTTGTCCTACTCGAATCATGTTTTCCCCTCTCCCTTTGTGCCAATATGGCATTGGCGAATAGTATGTCATGCACAGTTGTTAATTTAATGTTTAGATAATCTCCCTCAACGATGGATACCGGGTAGTTCATTTGTTCTACGAGGCTGGCGTCGTCCGTACCTAGATAATCAGCTTCGGCTGCCATCCGGTGAGCGTCAAGTACGACAGGCAGACGAAAAGCTTGTGGGGTCTGGACAGCCCACAAGCTCGCACGGTCTACCGTTTCATACACGGTTCCGCCTGTTGCTTTTTTTACCGTATCTTTTAAAGGAACAGCCAAGATGGCCGCTCCTGTTTCATTCGCTTTCAGTACAAGTTCATGAATGTTTTCTCTTTCCACAAAGGGACGTGCACCATCATGAATGAGTGCCAGTTCCGTGTGCTGCACTGCTTTTAATCCTTCAAAAACACTGTGCTGCCGTTCGGCTCCGCCTTCTACAATCCGGACAATCTTTTGAAAACGTCCTTTTTCGGCCAATTCCTGGAATTGAGCCTGTTCCAACCGATTCACAGCCAGGATGATTTCCCGGCACCACGGATCCTCTTCAAATACAGAAAGTGTATGAGCGATCAGCGGTTTGCCGTTCAGTTCGATCCATTGTTTATTCTTTCCTGCATTCATCCTTTTTCCCTGGCCTGCAGCAGGAATGACTACGCTATATTCCAACAATCTTCTCCACCACACTATACCGCGTACAGAGAAATCAATGGCTCTCTTGTAAGCTCGTTAATTATAAAGCCTTCTCCAGAAGTTTCGGCTTGGCAAAAATCATCCGTCCCGCAGAAGTCTGCAGTACGCTCGTCACGAGGACATCGATGGTCTTACCGATATAGTTTCGGCCTTCTTCCACCACGATCATCGTTCCGTCATCAAGATAGCCAACACCCTGGTTATGCTCCTTGCCGTCTTTTATCACCTGCACGATCAATTCTTCACCAGGCAATACGACCGGTTTCACTGCGTTGGCAAGGTCATTTATGTTCAATACTAACACATTTTGAAGCTCGCATACTTTGTTTAAATTAAAATCATTCGTTACAACGATACCGGACAGAAGCTGGGCGAGTTTCACCAATTTGCTGTCCACTTCGCTCACTTCTTCAAAGTCGCCTTCGTAGATCTCAACTTTGATGGAGAGTTCCTTTTGGATGCGGTTGAGAATATCAAGTCCGCGCCTTCCTCTGTTCCGTTTCAATACATCGGACGAGTCGGCAATATGCTGAAGTTCTTCCAGCACAAAGCGAGGAATAATGAGCGGGCCTTCAAGGAAACCGGTCTGGCAGATATCCGCGATTCTTCCGTCAATGATGACGCTCGTATCTAGAATCTTATATTTTCCTTTAAGCTTTTCTTCTTCCGTATCCTTTTTCCGTTCTTTTCCTGAGCGGTTAATGGAGAACAGATTAATCAGCTCATCCCGCTTTTTAAAACCAACCTGGAAACCGAGGTAGCCTAATAACAACGTTAGAAATATGGGCAGAACCGAACTGAACACCACAATATTGATGTTATTAAGAGGAAGTTGTACAAAAAAAGCAACTATAAGTCCGAATATAAGTCCCATCGTTCCAAAAAGAACATCAGTGACCGGAGCTTTTACGACGGTTTCTTCCACCCACCGGATCAGCCCAACAATATAATCAGTCACCCAAAACGTAGATAAAAAGAATATAAGTGCCCCTAAGACGGCGCCCGCATAAGATGAAGTCAATTCTGACGGCAGATCACCCAAATTGAGAATACGGATAATGTCAGGGACATAGATAAAACCAAGCATGCCACCAACAACAACAAAAAACAGCTGTACAAATCTTTTAAGCATGCATTTCACCTCCCTTAACCATTATTTACAGATTGTCTGTTTTGAAACGTGCTCTTTTGATAATTTCCATAAAAATTACCCATTTATATATGCCTGTCTACAAAAAGCTGCTCCTGAATCCGTTTCAGGCCTTCTTTAATTTTCTTGGCACGGATTTCTCCGATGCCCTCTACTTCATCCAGCTCTTTGATAGAAGCTCGCAAAATACTCGGAAGACTGTCGAATGTTCCGATTAAATTTTCCACAATGAGCGTCGGCAGCCTTGGAATCTTTGAAAGGATGCGGTAGCCACGCGGATGAACGGTTTCATCCTGCACATTGGAAGAAGGGGAGTGTCCCAGCAGTTTCACAATGACATTTTCATCAAACAGCTCGTCGCTGGAAAGCTTTTTGAGCTGACGGAGAATGTGTGCCGGGTCATGTTTTCTGTCTTTTACATAATCTTTGATTAAAAGAACTGCCTCATCTTCTATGTTAGATACAAGTTCTTCCATCTGCATCCGTATTAATCTTCCCTCTACACCCAATTCATTAACATATTTTATGATTTCGCTCTTTATTCTTAGAACCATTTCAATACGGTGGATGACCTGGGAGACCTCCTGAAATGTCACAAGCTCCTCAAATTCAAGAGCACCAAGGTTTGTTACGCTCTGGTCGAACACAACCTTGTATTTTTCGAGGGTCTGGATGGCCTGGTTTGCTTTTGTTAAAATGACACCGATGTCTTTCAATGAATAGCGGATCACACCTTGATAGAGCGTGATGACATTACGTCTCTGAGATATCGATATAACAAGATTTCCGGTCTGCCGGGCTACACGCTCAGCAGTCCTGTGCCGGATTCCGGTTTCGGTAGACGGAATAGACGTGTCAGGCACCAATTGCGTATTGGCATATAGGATGCGAGAGGCATCTTCACTTAGGATGATGGCTCCATCCATCTTAGCGAGCTCATAAAGAGATGCCGGGGAATATTTACAGTTGATGGAGAATCCTCCGTCAACAAGCTGTGTAACTTTATCATTATAGCCGACAACAATGAGGCCGCCAGTATTGGCGCGGAGTACATTGTCTATACCCTCTCTGAGGGGTGTTCCTGGCGCAACGAGCTGGAGCATGTTGCTGATGATCGCTTCTCTTAGTATATGATCCATACCTTATCCTCCCAAAGTATAGTGCAATGCCTCTTCAACAGTAGACACACCAATCACTTCAATTCCTTTAGGGATTGTCCATCCCCCGAGGTTTTTATCCGGGATAATCGCCCGCTCGAAACCAAGTTTCGCAGCTTCATGAATCCGCTGGTCGATTCTTGAAACCCGGCGCACTTCTCCTGTCAGGCCGACTTCCCCGATCATAACATCTGTCGGCCGGGTAGGAGCATCCCGAAAGCTCGATGCTATGCTTACGGCAACGGCCAGATCAACAGCTGGTTCATCCAGACGCACACCGCCGGCGACGTTTAAATAGGCGTCCTGATTCTGAAGCAGGAGGCCCACCCTTTTTTCAAGGACCGCCATAAGCAATGAGACTCGGTTATGATCGATGCCTGTTGCCATCCTTCTCGGATTTCCAAAACTTGTAGGAGATACTAATGCCTGTATTTCTACGAGCATGGGCCTTGTTCCTTCCAAGGAAGCAACAACAGTCGATCCGGCTACTCCTTTTGAACGCTCCTCAAGAAAAATTTCAGAAGGATTGAGGACTTCTGACAGCCCAAGCTCTTTCATCTCAAACACGCCGATCTCATTGGTTGATCCAAAGCGGTTTTTGACTGCACGCAAGATTCTGTACGTGTGATGCCGCTCACCTTCAAAGTAAAGCACCGCATCCACCATATGCTCAAGCATTCTCGGTCCGGCAATCGCACCTTCCTTCGTTACGTGTCCGACGATAAAAATAGCAATCCCTTTCGTCTTGGCAATCCTCATAAAATGGGATGTGCACTCCCGGACCTGAGAGACACTTCCCGGGGCACTTGTGACCTCCGGACGGTAGACCGTCTGTATGGAGTCGATAATGACGACCGACGGATTGATTTCTGTTACGGCTTTTTCAATAAGATCAAGGTCAGTTTCAGCCAGGACAAAAAGATCTCCCGCCGATATATTCAGCCGATCAGACCGGAGTTTCGTCTGTTTTACTGATTCTTCACCTGAAATATAAAGCACTTTTTGCCCGTGCTGGGCCAGTTTTGCCGAGGTTTGCAGCAGAAGGGTGGACTTCCCGATTCCAGGATCTCCTCCAACGAGCACCAATGAACCAGGAACAATCCCTCCGCCGAGCACCCGGTTCAGCTCAATCGTATGAGTGTTGATGCGCGGCTCCTGTTCACTTTTTATATCAACTATGGATTGGGGCTTTTGCTGGGTGCCTGAAGCCGAAGAAGTTGTCAGGCCTCTTGTCTGGGTATCACGCTTGATGACTTCTTCCACCATTGTGTTCCATTTGTTGCATCCCGGGCATTTTCCCATCCATTTCGGTGATTCATACCCACATTCCTGGCACATAAAAACAGACTTGTTTTTGGCCATCCATTTCTCCTCTATTTCCAGACTGCTATGGAGCAGCTGGACCATTCTCTCTTTTTTTAATCTTGCTGTCTTTATCTTATCAAAAAAGCAGGCTCTCTTTCCAATGGGGGCATTTGGAATTTAGATAAAATACAGAAAATGATTCGACAAAAACCCGGAAGACGTGACTGCCTCCCGGGTTTTTGTATTTATTTCTATACAATTGGACAAATCCCATCATTTACGATGTAGCACCGACGGTCTCAACAACAAAGTCATTATTATCCACATCAATTTTGACGGTGTTTCCTTTGCTGATGTTTCCTTTTAGCAGTTCTTCTGACAGGCGATCCTCGATCTTACGCTGAAGGGCTCTGCGCAATGGACGCGCTCCGTACTCCGGATCATAGCCTTCATCGGTGATCTTATCGAGTGCCGCTTCAGTGATTTCGATCTCGATGCCCTGATCTTTCAAACGTTTGGTAAGTGAATCGGCCATAAGTGTAACGATCTGTTTGAGATGTGTCTTTTCAAGGGCATGGAAGACAATAATCTCATCAATACGGTTTAAAAACTCTGGACGGAAGGCTTTTTTTAGCTCAGCCATCACTTTCGTTTTCATGTCATTATACTGCTGATCTTCCGTGTGAACCGTAAACCCTAGAGAGCTGTTGCGCTTGAGCGTGCTGGCTCCAACGTTGGATGTCATGATGACGACGGTGTTGCGGAAGTCTACTGTACGCCCTTTAGAATCTGTCAGGCGTCCGTCTTCAAGCACTTGAAGCAGAATGTTGAACACTTCAGGATGCGCTTTTTCGATCTCGTCAAGCAGGATAACAGAGTATGGCTTGCGTCGTACTTTCTCTGTCAGCTGTCCGCCTTCCTCGTGTCCTACATAGCCTGGAGGTGAACCAACGAGTCGTGAAGTCGTATGTTTCTCCATGTACTCAGACATATCAATGCGGATGATCGCATCCTCATCACCGAACAGGGATTCGGCTACCGCACGGGCCAGCTCGGTTTTACCTACTCCAGTAGGTCCCAAGAAGATGAACGAACCGATCGGACGCTTCGGATCTTTCAAGCCGGCACGGGCTCTGCGAATCGCTTTTGAGATGGACTGAACCGCTTCATTTTGCCCTATGACACGGTTATGAAGAATCTCTTCCAGCTTCAACAGGCGTTCCGTTTCTTCTTCAGCCAGTTTGGAGACTGGAACGCCGGTCCAGCTGGAGACGACCTGCGCGATATCCTCTGGTGTTACCTCTGTATTCTCCTGACCTTGCTTTTCTTTCCATACATTCTTCGTTTTCTCAAGTTCCTCGCGAAGACGCTGCTCAGTATCTCTTAAGGAAGCTGCTTTTTCAAACTCCTGGCTTTGAACAGCAGCATCTTTCTCCTTGCGAACTTCTTCAAGCTTCAGTTCAAGCTCTTTTAGGTTTGGCGGTGCAGTATAGGAACGCAGTCTCACTTTGGAAGCTGCCTCGTCGATCAGGTCAATCGCTTTATCCGGTAGGAAGCGATCGGAAATGTAACGATCAGACAGCGTTACGGCTGCTTCGATGGCATCATCTGTAATGGTGACACGGTGATGCGCTTCATAACGATCGCGGAGACCTTGCAAAATCTGTGTACTTTCATCTTTTGTCGGCTCATTTACTGTGATTGGCTGGAAGCGGCGTTCAAGCGCTGCATCCTTTTCAATATATTTTCGGTACTCATCCAGTGTGGTCGCTCCGATACATTGAAGCTCACCGCGGGCAAGGGCCGGTTTAAGAATATTCGATGCATCGATGGCGCCTTCTGCTCCGCCTGCTCCAATCAATGTGTGCAGCTCATCGATAAATAGAATGATGTTCCCCGCCTGGCGGATCTCATCCATGACTTTCTTGAGACGGTCTTCAAATTCACCGCGATACTTGGTACCGGCAACGACCGTTCCCATATCGAGTGTCATGACCCTTTTATCACGAAGCGTTTCCGGAACTTCATTATTGATGATCTGCTGAGCAAGACCTTCTGCAATCGCCGTTTTACCAACACCCGGCTCACCGATGAGGACTGGGTTGTTCTTCGTTCTGCGGCTCAGTACCTCAATGACCCTTTGAATCTCTTTAGAACGGCCGATGACTGGATCAAGGCTTCCATCCTTCGCAATCGCCGTCAGATCTCTTGCAAGGCTGTCAAGTGTCGGTGTGTTCGCGTTCGTAGAAGAACCCCGGTGATTGGATGATGCCTCATTGCTTCCAAGAAGCTGAAGCACCTGCTGGCGAGCCTTATTCAAGCTCACTCCGAGATTATTCAGTACACGGGCTGCCACTCCTTCACCCTCACGGATCAGTCCTAGCAGGATGTGCTCCGTGCCCACGTAAGAATGTCCCAGTTTACGGGCTTCATCCATGGATAGTTCAATAACCTTTTTTGCTCTTGGAGTGTAATGGATGGTTTGCACGGATTCCTGGCCGCGTCCAATTAAGGTTTCTACTTCTTTTTGGATCTTTTCAGGTCCAAGACCAAGAACGTGAAGCGCCTTAGCGGCAATTCCTTCACCCTCACGGATCAAGCCAAGCAGAATGTGCTCGGTGCCAACATTATTATGGCCTAAACGGATTGCTTCTTCCTGTGCCAGCGCAAGTACCTTTTGAGCTCGTTCTGTAAATCGACCAAACATCATAATCATTCACACTCCCATTCAAATTTTAAGCTTCTTCAAGTTTGATTCTTTCCCTTATTAGCGTTGCCCTACGGATATCACGCTCATCAGGATTCAACATTTCATTGGCATATTGCTGCAAAAAGCCCGGTTGTGTAAGTATCATTAATTCATTTAATATGGATCGGGAAATTCCTTCAACAATTCCAAGGTCTATTCCCAGCCTGACGTCGGATAGGCACTGTGCAGCTTCCTTCGATTGGATGATCCGGCTGTTCGCCAGAACTCCATACGACCTGAAGATCCGGTCTTCAAGCTGGATTTTCAAACCGTCCTGCAGAGTTTTTCTTGCTGTTCTCTCTTGCTGAATAAGCTGAAGGACGACACCCCGCAAATCCTCCACAATATCTTCTTCTGATTTTCCAAGGGTTATCTGGTTGGAGATTTGAAAAACATTGCCCTGAGCTTCCGTTCCTTCCCCATATATCCCACGGACTACGAGACCCAGCTGGTTGATTGCCGGTATAATACGGCTGATTTGTTTCGTTAAGACCAGAGCTGGCAGATGCATCATAACAGAAGCACGCAATCCTGTTCCAACATTCGTCGGGCAGCTGGTCAGGTAGCCTCGTTCCTCATCAAACGCATAATCCACCTTTTGTTCGATCCAGTCATCCAATTCAGCTGCGAGGGTTAAAGCCTCATTCAGCTGGAAACCCGAAAAAAGGCACTGGATCCGGAGATGGTCTTCTTCATTGACCATGATGCTCACAGACTCATCATGATTAAGCATCACTGCACCAAACTTTGATTGTTCTGCAAGATGAGGGCTGATTAAGTGCTTCTCTACCAATACCCTTTTTGCGAGAGGTTTTAGCTGATCGAGATGAAGAATTTCAAACTCTCCGAAATTCCCGCAGCTATTTTCCTTACAAGCCCCCGCTAATGTCTGAATAACAGCCTCTGATTCCTCCTTGGAAGCCAGATCTGGAAAATTATATTTTTCGAGGTTTCGGGCCAGCCGGATTCTACTGCTTAACACAATATCTGAATCAGGTCCTTCTTTTTTCATCCAGGGACTGATAGCTTCACTTATAAAATGTTCAAGTGACATGCTCTATTCCCCCTTTTCCCGGTGCTTTTGCTTTTCCAAAAGCCGAATTTGATCACGTGTCTCTGCCGCTTTCTCAAATTCCTCATTTAAAATATACTGCTGCATCGCTTGCTTTAATTTTTCCAATTCGCGTTTTTCTTGAAGCCCGCTGCCAATCCGTTTCGGAATTTTCCCGGCATGTCTTGTATTCCCGCCATGCACCCTCTTTAAAATAGGGTCCAGCTTCGAATCAAAAACTTCGTAGCAATGGCTGCAGCCAAATCTGCCGGATTTGGCAAACTGATTGTAGGTCATGCCGCACTGAGGGCAAGCCTGGACCGACTGTTGAGAAAGTCCTGGAGAAGCCGTTCCCGAAATGGAAGGATCTCCATAAAGCAATCCAGAGAGCAGCTGATGAATAGAGAAAGTATTCGACCCCGGAAGGAATTCTCCTTTTTCTTTTGCACAATGCTCACAAATATGGAATTCTGTTTTCTTGCCGTTTACAATCTTCGTAAAATGTAAAGTGGCAGGCCGCTCATTGCATTCCTGGCAGAACATTTTTTTCCCCTCCCTATTAATAAATGTGATACATCGTTATCTGGTTCTAAATTTTAATGTCCGAATCATTGCTTTTAATAATTCAGCTCTTAATTGATCACGTTCAGGAAGGTCTAACACGTGTAAAACAGAGCGATCTGTCACGCTTAGCATAATCCTCGCCTCGCGTTCGGATACGATCTGCTCATCAAGCAACCGCAAAATAACATTCTCCGCATTTCCTTGTGAAATACGATCATTGATAAGAAGCAGCAGCTGATCAATAAGGTCGACATAATTCTCTGTTTTGACTTTAATGATTCGAATGTATCCCCCGCCGCCCCGTTTACTCTCTACAACAAAGCCTTTTTCCACCGTAAAACGGGTGTTGATGACATAATTAATTTGGGAAGGGACACACTGGAACTTTTCAGCAATATCCGTACGCTTGATTTCAATGAACGTCTCATTTGATCCCGCGATGACCTGCTTTAAATATGCTTCAATGATGTCTGAGATATTTTTCAACCTGCTCCCCTCCCCTCTGACTTTGACTATCTTTGACTATACAATTATATTATAGACGCTTTTTCAGGGTTTATGCAACTAATGTATACTTTTCTCATGATTGGGGGACTAGGTGTTTCTATCACAGTATTACCCGATATTTTTGGGATTAATCGTAACAATTGAAGACTTTTCAGTGTCGAAAACAGACAACACTTTACAGAGCCTGGGCTCAAGGAAGTTTTAGATTTCAAAAGTTTTGTGCGGTGTTTGGGTTTTGTTGAGAAAGGGACTAATTGAGGTTTTTTAATTTCCTTTTTTGTACGATTGGAGGGCTGCGGGGCGGAATAAGAGTGATCTAGACGGTCTGCCCTTGGGTGATTTGGGAGTGTTACTTGTGGGTTTGTACGGTTTACATGCGGCTTCGGCCCTTTTACGTGCGACTTTGAAGGGTTTACATGCGGGAATGGAGACTTTACGTGCGACTTTTCAGCCTTTACATGCCAAACCCATCATTGTCAAAAAAAGAACATACAAAAAAGCACTGCTGGATAATCCAACAGTGCTTCATTCGTGCCTGGCAACGTCCTACTCTTACAGGGGGAAGCCCCCAACTACCATCGGCGCTTAAGAGTTAACTTCCGTGTTCGGTATGGGAACGGGTGTGACCTCTTCGCTATGGCTAACCACCGAATTTCCTTTGCTCCGAGCCCACCCTAAGCAGCGAGATGCAGACCACCTTATTTGGTTGATCCCTCGATGGTTTAATGAAAAATAGAACAAGTAATTAGTTGTTTGTATAGGCTTCATTCTTTCGTATTCTCTTTGAAAATCATCTTTTTGTGGCTAATGGATAAGGTTTTGAAGGTTCTACTTTGTTGTTCGGGATCGTTACTTGCGGGTTTGGTGGGTTTACTTGCGGCTTTGGCCCTTTTACGTGCGACTTTGAAGGGTTTACATGCGGGAATGGAGACTTTACGTGCGACTTTTCAGCCTTTACATGCCAAACCCATCATTGTCAAAAAAAAGAACATACAAAAAAGCACTGCTGGAATCAATCCAACGGTGCTTCGTTGATGCCTGGCAACGTCCTACTCTTACAGGGGGAAGCCCCCAACTACCATCGGCGCTGAAGAGCTTAACTTCCGTGTTCGGTATGGGAACGGGTGTGACCTCTGCGCGATCGCCACCAGACA
>NZ_JARMMC010000023.1:0-79622 GCF_036216745.1 Fictibacillus sp. B-59209
TGGAAGATGCGAGACTCCTGCGGGACTAGCGTGACAGGTGAGACTCCCGCCGGTGCTTGCACCAAGAGGCTCACCGCACGCCCCGCGGAAAGCGAGCAGCCTGGAACGGAAATCAACAGCTTACAGACTTCTTGGACAGCCCCTTTTTACAGTTATAAGGTTACTGCTTTGCCCTGATAGGTTAAGTGCCTCCCTTTAGTAAATGCAGGCAAGTAATCTGCATGAGCATCCAATAGTTCCTTCGTCATGTTCCACATTTCGTCCAGTGATAGAACAGAAGACGTGTGAGGGTCGAGCATGACTGCCTGATACACATAATCCACATTGCTTGTAAGTACAGCTTCAACGACGAGTTGCTGAACATTGATATTGGTCATGTTCATCGCAGCCAAATGAGGTGGGAGATCGCCTACATGGATGGGCTGAATCCCTCGTTTATTGACCAGGCAAGGAACTTCCACGCAGGAATTATTCGGCAGGTTCGTAATAAGTTGTGTATTTAACACATTTCCCCAAATCTCTCGGTTGATCCCCGTTTCTAGAGAATGAATGATAGGGGCTCCAAATTCATGGCTTTTTTCCATTGGAAAGGCCTTCCCTTGGTCTATCATTTTTTGTGTTTCGGCAAATTGCTTTAAATTGTCTTCGCTTCTTCTCACATATTCATCAATTGGAATATCAAAGTCCTGAATTAACTGATCCCGTTTAATAAAATACGGTGTGTATTCGGACATATGTTCACTGGATTCAGTGATAAAGAAATTCAATCTTTTCATCATTTCAAACCGGACTTTATCTTTGGCATAAATGTTTGGGTCTTTCATAGCTTTAAAGAGAGAAGGATAAAGATCCTGACCATTTCTTTTTATCTCCAGGAACCAGGCCATATGATTGATCCCCGCAACTTTGTACTCCAGTTCTTCCACGGGAATGTTTAAGTAAGAGGACAATTCATCCGCAGTGTTTTGAACACTATGGCACAAACCGACTGATTTTATAGAAGATGCTTTCTGAATGGCCAGCATGAGCATGGCCATCGGATTTGTATAATTAAGCAAATACGCCTCTGGACAAACTTCTTCCATATCTCTGCAGATGTCGAGGAGAACCGGTATGGTCCGTAATGCACGGAATACGCCTCCAACACCTAGTGTGTCGGCAATGGTTTGTTTTAACCCATACCGTTTTGGAATTTCAAAATCAACTAAAGTTGCTTCATGCATTCCCACTTGGATTAAGTTAAGTACATAATCAGCATTGGTCAAAGCCTGCTTTCGATCGATGTGCGCTTCTACCTGAGCATTGTTTCCGAACTGAGCGATGATAGATTGTGCCATTTTTTTTGCGGTTTGCAGCCGTTCCGTATTAATATCGGTTAAAGAAAAGGTAGTATCCCGCAACTCTGGAAAACTTAAAATGTCTGTAATTAAACGCTTGGCAAAAACTACACTTCCTGCTCCAATAATTGTAACCTTCATCGTTAACCCTCCACTTGTTTAATTGGGAGTTGAGCTATTCGCTTTAGGAGCCAGTGATTGGCAGTCACTCATACCTATGGGCTAGAAAGGTGGGTTTCTGGGCGAATAAGCCTTTTATATAAGAACTCCTTGTAATCTATTGAATCACCTCCTTAAAAGGATGCTTTGTTATAGATGATCCGCAGCTTTGCCGAATGACCAAAGAGGTTGGAATCGTCACCTTGATGGGAAGATTTCTGCCATTTATTCGATCCATTAATAGCTTGACCCCGGTTTGTCCCATCTCCTTGGTATAAACTTTCACCGTCGAAAGGGGGGGACTGCTAAATCTTGCAGCTTCAATGTCGTCAAACGCGACAAGGGCAACATCTGAGGGAACGGACAGTCCAGCTTCCTGTAAAGCACGTAAAGCCCCTATTGCCATGGGATCACTCGCCACAAAAAAGGCTTTTGGAACATTCTTCTTCTTGATAGCTTTCTTCATTAGTTCATAGCCATGAGACATCGTATATTCACCAATGTATATATCCTCTGAACCTTCAAACTCTCCATTTTTTATGCGCTGGGGTGTTTCTTCTAAAACGATTATGGAGTCGTCGGTATTTAACACTGGTGATACAGTTGCTGTTGAGACGTTGGATTTTTTTGCTATATCCTTAATGGTTGCCATCATAAAAAACCTCTTTAGTTATATATTTTATAAATTTTACGATTAATTACTAAATAATTTACTGATTGATAGAATAATACCGCCAAGTGGAAGGGCTTTCAATAGTTTATTTATTTGGAATTATTAATGGAGATTGATTTGGGCAGGTTAAAAAATTACTAAACGTTTATGATGGGATCTCCTCAAAAATGCAGTCAATAATCATTCTTAATGTTAGGATTCTCCTAATAAAAATATGTTTTAAAGAATTGTCAGGTATTTTACAGAAGACCTAATCAGGTTTCTACATTTAATATAATTTCACATACCGTATTTTTTTATAAAAATATAAAAATAAACTACACAAGTTTACAAAAGACAAGAGGATACTGTCTAATATACAAAAGCTAATCGGAAATAATTTAGATTAGCTTTTTATTATGTAAATAATCTACAATTCTATAATTCTTTTACGCTTCATTAATCGAATTTTTACAACTGTCCATTATATTAAAATAATCATCTTGTTTTGAACAGAATGTATAAAGTTTGGGGGCGTAAAAGAAAAATGATGAAATCACTCATTGACGCATCGATGAAACGGGCCATTCTTATTATCACTCTGATAATACTGATTATTGCTTGGGGGGCGATGGCTGCCCGGCAAATTCAACGAGATTATTTGCCTGAAATCAATAATTCAACTCTTACTGTGTCTGCACAGTCTGAAAATTATCAAGCAGATCAAATGAAACTGAACGTTACAAAACCGATTGAACAAGCCGTTCGGGTAGTGGATGGCCTTCAGGATATCGAAACCAGCTCCTCAAATGACAGCTCTCTTGTTCGTCTCAACTTTCCAATGAGCTATGATATGGAAAAAGCTGAAGAAGAGGTTAACCACGCCATAGAAACGATTTCAATGCCTGCTGGTGTAAAACAACCTGTTGTGACACGCCTTAGTACAAATTCGTTTCCGATTATGAGCATCAATTTAACCAGTGCCTCTCCAAATGTAACCGAGAACACCTTACGAACGATGGTCCAAGAAGATATCGTAAGTGGGTTGAAAACTGTTCCAGGGGTAAAGGAAATCAATGTAACGGGTGGTGGAACGGCTGGATATGCTTTGACCATTGATAAGGAAAAACTAAAAAAGGCTGGATTAACCGTAAACGATCTTCAAAATTCAATGGAGAAAAAATATACAACAGAACTGCAGGGCAATGTCTCAAGTAATCAAGCTTCTATTCCTGTCCAGGTCTCCGGTTGGTCATTAAATAAGCAGGAGTTATTAAACTTGCCTGTTCAAAGGCAGGATGGCCGATCCATTCCTCTCTCTAAGGTAGCTGACATTTCAAATTCAGTGGTCAATCTTCAAACGATCTCCCGGACCGATGGGCTGCCGAGTGTTCGGCTTGATGTGTTAAAAACATCCACTTCAAATATTACAGATGTAGGAGAAAAAATAAGAAGCAAGCTGAAAATCATACCTGCGCTAAAAAATAATGATGTGAAATCGTCCATTCTGTTTGATCAAAGTCAACAAGTGAATTCATCTTTAAAAGGACTAGTTAAAGAAGGGTTGTTAGGGTGTCTTTTCGCCATGATCTGTGTGTTCTTGTTTTTCCGTCAAGTTCGTTCCACCTTATTGATTGTTCTGTCGCTTCCCATATGTCTTTTAGCAACCATCGGTGTACTTAAAACGTTGGGAATCAGCTTGAACATACTGACGGTTTCAGGTTTGATTGTGGCCATGGGACGAGTGGTCGATGACTCCATTGTTATTTTGGATAATTTAAACCGGAAAGTGCAGGAAAGGGAGGGGAAAATAACACTTCATCAGTTATCACACGCAGTCTCAGAAATGATCCCTGCCATTGTTTCTTCAACAGCAACGACGATTGCGGTGTATGTTCCCATTGCCCTGATCGGCGGCATCGTAAGTTCTGCTTTCTCAGGGTTTGCCTGGTCGGTAGTTATTGCGCTTTTCGTTTCCTTATTGGTTGCGATGCTGGTAGTGCCGACTCTCTACAACCTGTTTTGGAAGGGAAAACCCCTAAGTGTTCATGATCCGTTAGAACCTCTCATGCATAAAGCTTTTAAGAGGATGTTGCACAAGGAGAAAAAAATTATCGCCCTAACTCTTCTATTGTTTCTAATGACGGGCATTGGAGCAGCATTTTTACCAGTGAACTTTTTACCCATAAGTTATAAAAAAGGACAAGCAGGTGTTCGGATCGAACTTCCTCAGTCTGCATCGTTAAGAGAAATGGATGCGGAAGTTAAAAGAGTAGAAGGGCTTATTAAAAAGGATCAGCATGTGGGTACATATTCTTCAGTCCTTGGGTCGTCTTTTACTGCTCAATCGGATGATGTTTTTGATGCAGGCGGCGGTTGGATTCAAAAACCGAATGTTGCCAACTTATTTGTTGCGGTTAACCCAGATACAAACCTTGCTTCTTTTATAGAAAATTTTCAAAAACAGCTTGATTCCATAAAGGGACAAGCCATATACACGGTTACGGATCAGCGGATTGCGGGAGATGACTCCCAATTAAAGATTAACTTCACTGGATCGGATCATGAAACGCTGGAATCCATGGCACATACAATTGGGCAAAAGCTTACGAGAGTTCCCGGGCTGGCAGTAGAGGATATAGCTGACGATGAGGCCGGTACGAAAAAGTATCATATCCATCTTGATCAAAAAGCCATTGAAAGAAATGGTATTAAAGTGGAGGACCTTTTAAATCGGATTCAATTTTATACAGCTGAAGGTACAAAGGGGCAAATATCCATTAATCAACATGCTTTTCCGGTCGTGTTGAAAAGCAAAGACAATCCTCCAGATGTTTTTTCTGCCCTGGGGTCAGAAACATTTAAGAATGACCAGGGACAGAATGTAAGATTAGATGAGCTTGCCACACTGGAAGCCGATGCCGATTCATCAGAAATTCAGGAAAAGGACGGACAGCCATTCGCCGAGGTTACGGCCAATATCACTTCATCAGATATTGGCGGGGTGACTAAACAAGTAAAATCGATTTTAGAGAAACTTCCGTTGCCGCAGAATATCAGCTACTCCTTTGCTGGAATACCAGAACAAGTAAATGAAATGATTTATGAGATTGCAATTGCTTTTTCTTTCTCTTTATTGCTCGTTCTCTTCATCATAGGTACAGTCTTTAGAGGTTGGAAAGCACCTTTATCCGTTTTCATCTGTATCCCTTTAGCGTTTATTGGATCAGTGGCGGCTATGTTTATCTTTCGATTGGAATGGAATCTAGCAGCCCTGGTCGGTCTATTAATGCTCACAGGCATTGTAGTTACAAATGGCATTGTTCTTGTTGATAAGATCGAGAGAAAACGAGCCGAGGGTCTTATGTTAAATGAAGCGATTGTTCTTGGAACGTCCACTCGAGTGCGTCCGATATTAACGACAGCTTTAACGACTGTTTTAACCGTACTTCCGTTAGCTCTATCCTCCCGCGCCGATTCTGTAATCTCACAAACTCTTGGCATTGTCGTAATAGGCGGTTTGATCAGTTCAACGTTTATCAGTTTGATTGTCATTCCCATTGTCTATAAATGGTTGCATAAAGGTTCACCAAACATTTCTCAAAAAAATATCCCTGAAGAAAAAATGTATGCATAATACCCAAACCATCGTGAGCAGCCTGGGCAAAGGCTGCTTTTTCTTTTTATTAAGATACTAATTGTGAAGAGAAGAGATTGAATATTTTACATAGTTAAACAATTAACTTTACCTTGATGTAAACAAACGTTAAAAATATAGCAGTATCCTAATCTAGTAAAACATACCAATTAGAATGGAGAGAGGAAAGTGAAAAAGATCATTCACAAGAAGAAACTGATTGCTGGTATTGCAATAAGTACAGCGCTTCTTGGTTCGGCAAGTGTATACGCATCCATTGATGATCCCTTTGGCACCAAGTTTGTGGGCCGCCAGCAAGACGGTTCGGTGTTAACGCCTGTAAATCAGCTCGTAACTCCAGCCGGTAAACAAATTGAGTTTGGGGGCAATCCTATTTCCATTGCGGTTCACCCAAATGGTAAAACAGCGGCCGTGTTGAATGGAAGAACAGATTATGGCGGAAACGGTCTAAACATCGTCGATCTCACAACCGGAAAATTAATGGCAACAAGCTTTAAATTAAAACTCTCACATATGTGGGGCGTTGCTTATTCACAGGACGGCAAAGAATTGTATGCTACAGGATCGGCAGGTAAAACTGGAAAGGTAGTTGTAATGACGATTGCCGACGACGGCACGCCAACCGTCAAAACGACATATGACCTCCCAGAAGCGAGTGTTGGAGGAAACATCAACCCGCTGGATATTAAAGTCGGGCCTCAAGGGCAGTTGCTCGTCGCACTGAACAGGGATAACAGCCTTGCCGTCATCGATCCGAAGACGGGTACTGTATCGAGCAAGATTCCAGTTGAAAATGCCCCAACCAGTGTGTTAGTGGATGGAGATAAAGCATATGTCACCAACCAAGGCGGCAGAAAACCGAAGCCCGGAGACACAACCGTTGATTCTTCCGGTACGCAGGTGGTTGTTAATCCGAAGACTGGTGCCACTTCGACTGGAACGGTCTCTGTGGTAGACCTTAAAACCAATAAGGTTACAAAAACGATTCCAGTTGGTGTCCAGCCAGAACGCATGACTCAATCCGGCCAATATATTTTTGTTGCGAACACAAACAGTGATACGGTTTCTGTTATTGATTCTAAAACGGATGATGTCGCTCAAACCATGAAGATTAATCCGTATCCGAAGTCGAAAAAAGGTGCTGCACCCAATGCGGTCAGGATGCTGGACAATAACCGATTGCTAGTCAGTTTAGGACGAGTTAACGCAGTAGCTGTATATGACTGGCAAGGTCCGAAGAAGACACCAGAACTTTTAGGGCTTATGCCTACAGCATGGTTCCCTGTAGACATGGCTATGGATGCCGAAAATAAACGCTTGCTTGTGGCAAACGCTGATGGTGTAGGCTCTCTTGGACCTGCACGTACATCAACCATTCAAGGAGTGACTGTTTCAGGACATTCCTCTTATGCGCAAGTTGGCTCTTTGTCCATGATTCCTTTCCCAACTGCAGATGATTTAATGGAAGGAACAAAAAAGGTTTACGCCAATAATAACTGGTTTGGTCTAAAGAACCAGAATGCGGAACCTCGCCGCGACATAAAGCCGGTTGCCATGCCAGAGCGGGTTGGCGAGCCATCAACCATCAAACATGTTTTCTATATCATTAAAGAGAACAGAACCTATGACCAAGTTCTTGGCGATTTAGGCAAAGGAAATGGCGAACCGGCTATCACACAATTTGGTAAAGAGGTAACACCAAACTTCCATAAGCTTGCCAATGCCTACCCGCTGTTGGATAATTTCTATGTTTCAGGGATCCAATCTGCAAGCGGCCACCAATGGGTCATGCAAGGGACCAATACAGATTATGAAGATAAAGAAACAAACACAGCCAACGTCCGAAGCTATCCAGGAGGAGCCGGAGATCCGATGGCTTATGCCCCAACGGGACATCTTTGGGACCAAGCCCTCAAATACGATGTTTCTGTGGAAAACTTCGGAGAAGATACGACTGGATTTACAGGTCCTGAGGAATTCGGCACTTGGACAGACTGGTACAATGATTACTTGAAACTGTCCGGAAAACAAAAAGGTGATCTTCACGTTCCGGTGGGTCATTATCAGGCAACCTATGACATTCCGTCTCTTGGGCCGATTACTCACAAACCGTATCCTACCTTCGATATGAACATTCCAGATCAATACCGATTTGAGATTTTCAAAAGGCAGTTTGAAAAGCATGTAAAAAATAAGGACTTGCCGCAATTAAATACACTGTGGGTAACCAATGACCATACGGCAGGAACCGCTTCAGGAAATCCAACTCCTCAGGCCATGGTTGCGGACAATGACCTTGCTGTAGGTAAAATTGTGGATTTAATCTCCCATAGTCCGTACTGGAAAGACTCTGTCATTTTTATTACCGAAGATGATGCTCAAAATGGTTTGGACCATGTGGACGGGCACCGCGAACCCGCCTATGTGATCAGTCCATGGGTGAAAAAAGAAGTAACGAATAGCCGTTACTGGACGGTGATCAATATGGTTCGCAGTATTGAACAAATCCTGGGACTTCCTGCCATGAACCAAAATGATGCAGCCGCACAGCCGATGAGCGAAATTTTTACGAATAAGCCAGATTTCACACCATATGAAGCTGAAGCGAACCGAATCCCGCTTGACACATTAAACGGTCAGCCAACGGCCAATGCAGCTGCACTTGCGAACACAGAAGCGAGTACTTCAGAGTCTAAGGCATTGGCAGAGCAATGGACGGAATGGTCCAACAAAAACAAGTCATGGATGAGCGGGAAAAATGCATCCCCTGACGAAATTAATGCAAACATGCTGAATCACGCGGTTTGGTACGCAACAAAAGGTTTTGATACACCGTATCCAGGTGACAAAAAGCCGCTCTTACCAAATGAAGTTGCCCAGCAGCCGGAAAGCAAGGCTCCATCGCCGGCAGACAATGATTAATAATTTAGAGTGAAGCTTGTAGAAGACCGTTCAGTATGAGACTGAATGGTCTTTGTTATTTATTAATTTCGGATACATCAATTATTGCAGCCAGCGGACATGCTGACCGATCAAGATGAAAATATGGATCCCCTAAGACATAAGTTTGTAACTTCCTAATATACATTTCGTCTAAAATATAAAGGAGGAATGGTGTAGGAAATAATGAAAAAGTAAAAAAGTTCAAGCGATAATTCAGATTGTGAAAAATTGTCATCATTCAAGAACAAGGAGGGAGATTTTATGAAGAATCATTTGAAGATTTGGGTATTCGTGTTTTTTTTAATGAGCTTGTTACTAGGTACAACTCAGTCCACAACACATGCAGCAACAAGTAAAAGAGTTCTAGGTACTCAATTTACAAATGGCCTCGTTTCATTCGTGCAAAACGGGAAATATGGAATGATGGACAAAAAAGGAAGAGTTGTCATAAAGCCGCTGTATGAAGAGATTACCCAATCAAAGCGAACCAATTTATTGAGAGTCAAGCAGAATAATAAATATGGGTTCATCAACTCAAAGGGCAAAGTAATAGTGTCGCCTAAATACCAGTATGCAGCGGATGGTTATAAGAGTCCGGTCCTAGTAGAAAAGGAAAACAAATACGGGCTTATCAATACATGCGGAAAAATAATCGTTTCACCCAAGTATGAAAAAATAGGTGATTTTCAAAACGGAGTCGCATTTTACAAGAGTAAGGGAAAATACGGGCTCATCAATACAAGTGGAAAAATAATCGTTTCACCCAAGTATGAAAAAATAGGTGATTTTCAAAACGGAGTTGCATCTTACAAGAGTAAGGGAAAATACGGACTTATAAGCACAAGCGGAAAAATCGTTTTAGTCCCCACATATGATGAAATTACAAAGAACACAAATGGTGTATTCACTGCCATTCTTAACAAAAAGTTCGGCCTTATCGATAAGCAAGGAAAAGTCATCGTTGCCCCAACTTTTGATAGCATCGGTTCAATTCAAAATGGCTTGGCAAAGATTCGAAACGCAAGAAAATATGGACTGATGAGCTTAAGTGGGAAAATCATGGTTGAACCTAAATACGATCAGATTTGGCCATTTAACAAGGGATTTGCTCAAACAAAATTGGGTGGAAAGTACGGTTTCGTTAGTTCAAAAGGAAAAGTAATTGTTGAGCCAATTTCTGACGAAACGAGTCGTTTCTCAGAAGGCCTGGCTTCCGTTGTTATTGATGGAAAGATTGGATTCATCGATACAACTGGATCGATGGTGATTAAACCACAGTTTGAGAAAGCAGAAGACGGTGATGAAACCGCACTTTATGTATTTCGCAAAGATGCAGCGGTGGCCTCAAAGGACGGCAAGTATGGGGTCATTAATCGAAAAGGCGAAGTCGTTCTCGATTTCAACTATGATTCAATTAGTTACTTTAACCAGATTGGGTTAGCTATTATCCGGCAGAATAATAAATACGGTTTTATTAACGAAACAGGCAAAGTGATAGTTGAGCCAACCTATGACTTTTTAAGGATGGCAACCTATGGCGAAGGCTTAATAAATCGTGATTATTTGATTTTTAAGCAAAAAAACAAAGAAGGTGCTATAAACAGCAAAGGAAAAGTGATCATCACACCTAAATATGACCGGATTGATCCAATGGAAGGTAAAGGGTTAATAAGAGTGAGGATGGGTTCAAAATACGGAATCGTAACCGAAACAGGGAAAATGCTAGTCGAACCCAAATATAGTGAAATTAACTCCTTTTCCAATCAATATGATTATTTCTATATCGACTACAAAGGGAAATATGGATTCATCGATAAAACGGGAAAGGTCGTGATTTCTCCTCAATACGACGAATTAGGTGACTTCCATGAAGGCCTGCTCTATGTAAAAAAGAACGGAAAAGCAGGGTTCATCGACAAAAATGGGAAAGTCATCATCAAATTAATATATTATTAAACTAGTAGGTGATCACTAATAAATTGGTTACAGAAAATAAGGACGATCAGTCAAATGAAGTGGTGATAGCCTTTGGTAGTCTATCGAATGAAATAGCAGCTTCTTTCGAAAAAACTCAAGTATTTGGTTTGGTAGATGGGAAAAACCATCTACATATGATGCAAGGCAAAATTGGGTTACGGTTGAAAAGTTTCATGACTTTATTGAGGATCTTGTTCAAAAGTTGGAAGAAAAAGAAAAACAAAAATAAGACTGGCATACGCCGGTCTTTTTTATTTTGCAAAAAGGAGAGTTCTACTTAAATAAAAAAGGCTAAAAGGAATTCGATGATTTTGACGAAGCCAAGGCTTTTCGAAAATCTCATCCGGAAGCCCTTGAATATACGGTCATCGATGTCGAAGATGAATTGTGTTTTCTTCAGGTACATTCCCTCACCAATCGAATGCACTACTATTTCACCGTTAATCAGATTGACCTGCCACATGGCGCAATGGAATAGAGTATTCCCTTATCTTCATTAGGGTTAACGCACTAAGAAAGAAAAAATAATTTTTACAAGGATTCACCTTGAGGAATAAAATAATAACCATACTTGTGATGTAAAAGCGGAAGCCATTTTTTTCATTACCAGAAATGGACTTCTCTTGTTTCCAAGTCTTACACAAACGTGTCAACAAGTTGGAACTCCAAAAAACTTACTATTGACTAACCGTTCATTCAATAATAAAATAAAAATGTAAATTAAGTTAAATAATAGAAGGTATGGTGTTTATTCATTAAGACATTAATGGTAAAGAATATCTGGGTGTTCAAGTGAAATAGATTATGCTGAACTTTTGTTGACACTAACATATTTGAACATTTATATGAAGAAATCACTGCTTTTATGGAGGATTGAAGTTAAAATGCCGCGAACACCTGAAGAGAATGATCGTATTCGCCAACTTTCAAAACAAAAGATAAGTGTTGCCGCTATGGAGTTATTTATTAAACAGGGATATTATGCAACCTCTATTAACGATGTAGCTAAACAAGCGGGCATTTCTAAAGGGTTACTATACAATTACTATAAAGGAAAAGAAGAGCTGCTTTCTGAAATGGTCGAGGCTAGAATCAGGGAAGTGATCGAAGTAATGGAAGGAGCAGCCGCTCGCGAGACACCTAGTGAGCAACTTAAACACATTATCGAAGGAGCGATTGATAATATCCATCAAAGTCCAGAAGTCCATCGATTCTATCTGCATCTGCAAACTCAGCCAGAGGCAGACGAAGAGCTAATTAAATACAGTAAACTCCTGATTAAAGAAAACGCTAGAATGTTTGAATTTCAATGTGAAATGTTTGAAAGGATGGGAGTAAGGGAGCCAAGGAACCGTTCGTTATATTTTTCAACTGTCCTTCAAGGTATTTTGTTCATGATATCTACCTATCCACATAAACTTCCGGTAGAAGAATTAAAAAAACAGATAATCCACGAGTTTTGTTCCACATAAGAGAAATTGGACCACAATAAATAATTACGACCTAAATGGATTGAGCAAATATGAAATTAAAATAAGGTGGTTCTCTAAATGAAATCCACCCTGGGAGATGAATGCGATGGAAACAAGGGTAAAAGAAATTGAAATTAATGGAGCCACTTTTCAATATCGTGAGACTGGATAACCTTCAACACCAACGCTTATTGCACTTCACGCTTTAGGAGAAAGCTCAGAGTCATGGGATAATTCGGCAGCTGTATTGGGAGAGAAATACCGTGTCTTAGCATTAGATCAGCGTGGGCACGCTGGGAGTGCGAGGTTTGATACATACACCATTGAACTCATGTGCGAGGATTTGCTGCATTTTGCTAATGCCATGGATTTGGAACAGTTCACACTAATGGGTCATTCCATGGGGGGATTAGTATCCTACCTATTCGCAGAAACTTATCCGTCAAGATTAGAACGTTTGATAATTGAAGATATTGTTCCTCCTTCTGATGAAAAACCAAAAGAAATCCCATCAAAGCCCTCTCATTCTTTACCGTTTGATTGGCTGGTTATTCCCTCTATACTCGGGCAGCACAATGAACCTGAGTGGTGGGCACATCTTACCGACATTAGCGTGCCCACACTTATTATTGGTGGTGGATCTAGTAAAACCTCTCAAAACAAGTTACAAGAGGTTTCTGAGCTAATCCCAGATTGCGAATTGGTGATGGTTGAAGGTGCGGGGCACTATGTTCACGATGAATATTTACCTGCCTTTCTAACTGCTGTAAGAAAATTTCTCAATATTAATCCATGTGTTAAACCATAAAATATAAGGTTATGTCATAATCTCATAATTATCGTCTTGATTTTTTTAATTTGAAAAAAATCTATAAATTGAGCGAGGGATTAGCGATGCCATTTTTCGAAAACAAAGAAGGTGTGCAACTGTTTTACCAAGAGTGGGGTACAGGGAATCCAGTCGTTTTTGTTTCTGGATGGTCACTTAGTTCTAGAATGTGGGATTATCAGAGGATTTTTTTATCAAATCAAGGCTTAAGATGTATAGCATATGACAGGCGTGGTCATGGGCGTTCCGACGAGCCAGGGAAAGGATACGACTTTGATACTCTGGCGGACGATCTTGCTGCATTGATTGAATACTTGAATCTTCGAAATGTCACCCTTGTATGTCATTCTATGGGTGGTGGTGAAGTGATTCGATATCTAACACGTCATGGCAGCGACCGGATCGATCGTGCTGTACTTATCGCTGCCATTGTGCCTTTTTTAATGAAAACAGAGGATAATCCAAATGGAATACCTAAGGAAGTTGCTGACAGGGTGAGAGAAACATGGAAACGAGATTTCCCGACTTGGTTGATTGAGAATGAGTTGCCCTACTTAGACAGTCCTAAAACTACTGCAATGGGTGAATGGACCCGGTGGGATATGTTGCAGACATCGCTAAAAGCAGTGATTGAGTGTAATAAGCAAATCATCGAAACGGATTTCCGAGAGGAGATGCGTTCTATCAACGTACGTACACTCATTATTCACGGCGATAAAGATAGATCAATTCCGGTAGAAATCTCAGGTCAGAAGTCAGCAATGTTGTTATCTAAAAGCAAGTTTACCTTGTATAATGATGCTCCTCATGGACTGTACATTACACATTCAGACCGGATAAATAAGGACATTCTAACATTTATTAACGATATACAAATTTAGAGAATATGTAGGATTTCCGTTAGTGAATCAGAGTTCTGAAAGGGGAAGTTAAATAAGACGTATAGCACATTTGTATTTTGAGCTGGTGACTCACATGACACAGCAGTCAAGACTAACTTGTATTATAGTGAAAGAGCAAAGAGAGAACCCTAAGAGTTCTCTTTTCTGTTGTCTTTGTATAATGATAATAGAATTAAAATTACCATGAAAACTGGTATGGATAAGGTGAGAAATAGAAAAGGAAATGAATTAATTATATGATTGTATATCAAATTAAACATCAAACTCCTCCAGGATTCTAAGCTATACCAACTAAATCTCCTAATTCATTTATTTAAAGATATACCCAATAATCATTAATCTATTCGAATGGACAATTAGGATTCAACTATTAAATCAATTAGGAAAAGATTGAATATATAACTTGTTGAACATCTAATGGCCTTCTGAACCTTGCACGGCAACAATGTAATTAAATCACATCGTTTAGATCGAATAGTTCGGCTCTCGAACTTTTATTGATGGGCTTACTTTGGAGGAAAAACACGCAAGTACATCCACAATCCTAGAATTGAAACGGCTAGCCGAACTGGAGAGGATTCATAATTAAGTTTTGTTCATTTGATAATAGAAATGATCCCTTTTATCAAATTTATTTGCTTAAGGAGGAATGTTTAGTGGCAGTTTCTTTTGCTCTTGAACCTAATCCAATCTATGTATCGGATGAGTTACTATCTGATCTTCGAAACCGCTTAAAGAATACCAGATGGCCGCTTGATAATGGTAATGACGACTGGTTTTATGGCGTTAGTAGGAACTATCTAGAGGAATTAGTAGACTATTGGATGAACCAGTTTGATTGGCGGAAATCTGAAAGTGCAATTTATGCCTACGAACACTACAAAGTAAATGTGGAGGGAGTTCCTGTGCACTTCATGCGTAAACCAGGCAAGGGCCCCAATCCAATCCCATTAATTCTATCCCATGGTTGGCCATGGACTTTTTGGCATTGGTCCAAAGTCATTGACCCGCTTGCGGACCCTGGTACATTTGGAGGTAATCCCGCTGAAGCATTTGACGTAATCGTTCCTTCACTCCCAGGATACGGCTTTTCTTCACCACTTCCTAGCAACCCAGACTTGAATTACTGGAAAATCGCCGATCTTTGGAATATCCTTATGACTGATATTCTCGGCTATGATAGGTATGCAGCAGGAGGATGTGATGTAGGTGCGCTTATAACTGGCCAATTGGGACACAAATATAGTGATAATCTCTACGCAATACATATTGGATCTGCCCTTAAATTGAATTTTTTTAATGGGGATGATGCATGGAATTTTGCCAGAGGACGTATCCTTCCTGACAACATTTCTCAAGAAAAGAAAGAAAATATTTTGGAGCTGGATCGTCGGTTTGCATCCCATCTAGCCGTACATGTTCTTGGCCCTAGCACACTTGCCTTTGGATTGAGTGACTCTCCAGTTGGAATGCTTGCATGGATTTTGGAAAGATGGATCAAATGGAGTAATAATAACGGAAACGTTGAGAATGTTTTTTCTAAGGACGACCTTCTTACTCATGCAACCATCTTTTGGGTTAACAACACTATTGAAACATCGATAAGAGTTTATGCGAATAATAATCGTTACCCATGGACACCTTCTCATAATCGTTGGCCGGTTATTGAGGCACCCACAGGTATAACTTTCGTAGGCTATGAAAACCCGCCTGGTATTACTACTGAGAATCGCATAAAGGATTTTCTAGACAGTGATCGTGCTCCCTGGTATAACCATGTCAACATTACAGCTCACGAAGATGGTGGACACTTTATCCCATGGGAAATTCCAGATAAGTGGGTTGAGGACTTACGTCGAACTTTTCGTGGACTTCGATGAGTTCTGGTGTCATTCGATAGGTATGATGTAGTTAGGCACAGATTTACAGATTAAATTATATTGAAGCACAGGAGAAGAAATTTGAAGATAAATAGAGTATTTGATTACGAAATTGATAATGTTTTAAGAAAAGAGATCCAAGAGCTGCTCTTTGAGTGTTTTGAAACCAATTATCCAAAGGAAAGAGAGTATTTTAAGCAATTGCCTCATTTTAGATACTTAGTGTTTGATGAGGATAATGCTAATAAACTGGTTGCTCAAGTAGGACTAGATTATAGAGTGATGAATCTGAACGGCAAACCAGTTAAAGTTCTAGGGATTATTGATTTATGTGTGATAAAAGGGTACCGCTCACGTGGGTTAGGCTCTATGTTACTTTCTGAAATAGATAAATTCTGTCAAAATAAATCAATAGACTTCTTACTTTTATTTGCAGATGATAAGAACTTATATTTGAAAAATGGATATAGATTTGTAGAAAACAAATGTAAATGGCTTAAAATAGATAATGAGAAGCAGAGTACGTTAGGTATCGGATTTGAAGTTATTAACGAACTTATGATTAAAGAGACTGGAAATAAAAAGTGGGAAGATGGAGATATAGATTTATTAGGTTACCTATATTAACAGTTAAATTATAACTTTGTAGGTTTTGTAATGTATGAAGGACGGCAATGCGAGAAAGAAGAAATACTTGTATGAGCACTGATAAAAAGAAGAAGTGAAATTAAGGGAAGCCATAAAACAGGCTTCCCTAATTTGTTATTGTGAAGACACCCATGTGACAAAAGAGACGCAAGTCTAACTAATACCTCAAACTCTTAATGAAACTCCACACCAATTTGTTTTTGATTATTCTCTTGATCATGTAACTTTAGCATACGTATCTCAAGAACTCCATTCTTGTAGGTGGCTTTTGCTTCTTTTTCAGCAGCAACAGGTGTAGGCAAACGAATGGAACGTTCAAAGCGACCTGTAAATCGTTCCTGTGTGTACATATGGTCGTCTTTAACTTCGTTAGCCCTGTTTATTATGCCACTAATAGAAAGCACATTATTATTCTCTATCTTAATGGTCAGGTCTTCTTTCTTTTCTACTCCTGGTATATCAACGGTTGCAACTACTTCATTGTCTGTTTCGTATACATCCATTTTCAAGACATCAATGTTCTGAGGAAAGTCTATATCAAAAGGGAAAAACCGATTTAATTCTTTTCTCATATTATTAAACTTACGAAATGATTCATATGGAATTAAAGACATAAATCATCGCCTCCAAATAGAAATCAATATTAAAGTTATGCTCCTTTGTTTTTAAAGTGTTTCCATGTGGTGAAATAAGGATTCAATGGTGTGTCTCTAATTTCAGGCGGTCGTTCTTGGCCATTTGTTCCGAATCAACGGGGTGCTGTTTTTTAATTCGATATCCCACCTTTTTCAATTTCTTTTGAAGGAAACGGCCAATTTTTCTACGTTTACGATCTGATTTATTCGACAAGGTATATGCCTCCTTTAAATCTGATCATTGAAACTTCCTTGTTTACATGTGCTGGAAATAGCTATCTCCCATATTAAAATTAAAAACCTTTTGTCAAGGCATACAAAAGAACCTGTTAAACAGGTATTTTTAACATAATGAAAATCTATCATTTTTTTTTCTCGGATCTACCCTTAATTTTATTGCAGTTTTTTCTTGATTATCGATTAACAACATTTTTAAGAGTTTGAATTAGCTTTTTGTTTAAAGAATGAAAAATATATAATTTTACCCTAAATAATAAAAAAGTTGTTTCCACAGTCAAGTCATTTGGAATGTACAGTGTTGCTAAAATTACTTTAAAAATAGCAGAAGGTACCGAGAATCAGGTGACTACCACATCATTTACTCGGTTTATCAGCATACTTAAGGTTCTGTGAGAAGAGGAATATCAATCTAACTTTAATCTATAAGAAGGCAACTAACCCTATTGGGTGTTGCCTTTTTTATGTTTCTTGAAGCGGATTTACAAAGTTGTCGTTCAATGGATATCATTGCTTAATTATATTGATCAACCCCTTCGATATCTTGAACTCCGGTTAAGATATCGATTATGGGTTTTGCTGCTAGACCTGGAATCGATGTACTTCCAATATGATGAATAGAATTTGAATAATCTCTGATTGAAATATTTCGTACAGCAGCTTCTTTTCTTCTGTTTATTTGGCGCAAACTCTTCTTCATATTTACTTTACGTTCCTTTTTTAATTTCTTCATATTAGAATGATATACTTCCGTTGTGTGATTAAACTTTTTTACAATTACGGGGGGATCATAGACGACATGAACAAAAAAATAGTTTTAACAGGTATTTTGACTTTTAGCTTTCTTTCAGCCGCATTCGCATATACTCACGATGCAGTGACCGAGGCAGCGACTTCTTCCACTCAGGTAAGCAATTCAAATCCCGTTGTCAAAGAACGGTTTTTAGTAAAAAATCCTCCTGATGTAGGAAATGGGATAAAAGCAGGCATGGGTTCTTCACTCACTCATCTTCCAGGGGATCCCGATACTATTTTTTATACGACAGCTGACCGGGGGCCAAATGGTGAAGTGGTCGTAAATGGTGAAAAAAGACGCACCTTCCCCGTGCCGACGTATACACCCAGGATTTATAAAATCAAAGTATCCAACGGTAAAGTGGAAATCCTTAAAACGATCAAGCTAAAATTGCCAAAAGGCACAGACGAGATTACCGGTAATAACTACATTTCCGGTGTATCCAATCTGCCGGGACTTGATGAAACGCCCTATGATGAAAAAGGAGAAAAACAATTGCCTTATGACCCTTATGGCCTGGACACAGAAGGACTCGCATACAGTCCGAAAGATGATACATTTTGGCTCAGCGACGAATATCGTCCGAGTCTTGTACAAGTAAAGCGGGACGGTACGATTTTACAGCGACTTCTTCCATCAGGCATGTCCAAGCAATATGAAAATGCTCCGAACATTCCAGTAAAGGATAGTTTACCTGCTGTATTTTCTAAACGAATTTCTAATAAAGGGCTTGAGGGAGTTACCATTTCCCCTGATGGAAAATGGATGTTCGCTCTTACGCAAAGACCGCTTGGAAATCCTGATGAAGATACCAGTAACCGTTCGCGGGCACTCAGGATTCTTAAAATCAACCTGGAAACATTAAAAGTGGCTGGAGAATATGTTTATTTAACAGATGACGAAAAACAATATAATGATTTGAAACAATCGAACATTTATGTTTCTGATCTATATGCGAAGGATGACCACACTCTCCTTGTCGATGAAAGGGACAGCTTTGGAGGAAGTGAATCTCAAGTAAAAAAAATTTATCAAATCGATCTTTCGGAAGCTACAAATATACAAGGTAAATATAATAGCCCGACCGGAACAACAAAAAGCTTAGAACAAATGACGGTGGATGAAATGGAGAAAGCCGGTATCGCTTTTCCAAAACAACGTTTAGTGGTTGATATGCTAAAACTAGGCTATCCGTTTGAAAAACTTGAAGGTTTAACCATGACCAACGACCATTCCTTAGCTGTGATGAATGATAATGACTTTAGCATCACCAATACTTCCCAAAATGGAACTCCAACTGAACTATGGAAGATTGGAATCAGTAATTAAACCAACTGCTTTGGTTCTTAAGACAGATGTATCATGTACCAATAACAATAAAAAACTCGTAACTCATATAATGTTTGATTTTTATTGAAATTCTAATATTAATAAGCCCAATTTCAACATTAAGATTGAAAACTTGGGCTTTTTTCGTTACTCCATAAACTGGACCTATTCAAAAGGACCCTTTTTATTTGTAAAGAAGACGCTTTCTTACTTAAGAAGCGCACCATTTAGCGAAGAAGGGATATGAACAGAACGCAGGGTTTAATATATCCTGGTCATTTCAACTTTACAATACTTAGGGAAAGGCGGGGAACTTCGGAATGTCGTTAAATAAATTAAGAATACTAAATGAACAAATTGATGGGAGCACCGTCCTTTGTGTAGCTGAATGAAGTGTAGTTTCATATTTGTTAAGATGTTTAATATTTTGGCGTGTATCGTATTCAAAATGAACATTAGAAACAATATTTAGATAGCTGTTTTCCATCATGATTATTAAATAATTAAAATTTTCAAAATATTAATTGACTTTCATTGATTAAGGTGGTATTTTTTAGATGAATATTTAGTCATAGACTATGATTAATTATGAACAAAAAGGGCGGAGAACAAATGAGTATATGGTTAGGAACGTCCAAACAGGATATTACTCCTTTTCAGCCAGTTCATTTGGCTGGTTTTGCACATCGTAAAGACCCTTTCACAGAAATTAAATCGAAGCTTTATGTCCGTGTTTTTTGTTTCTTTGAAGAAACAAATAAGAACCCTTCGTTGTTAATTATTGCTGATTTAATTTGGTGGGGGTCAGATCTAGTTTCTATACTTGAAAAGAAAATCGCTGAACAATTTTCTATCCCCGCAGAGTCCATTATTTTTCACGCGACACACAATCATTCCGGTCCGCAAACAAGCAGATTGTTTACTTCCTATCTGGGGATTTACAGTAACTCCTATATTGATTTTTTGGAGAAACAACTTCTTCTTGCGATTGAGTCTGCAAAACAAAATGCGGAAGAAGTGACGGTAAAAAAAGCAGCTACTTCCTCTGATATAGGGATTAACCGCAGAAAGGCAGTAAACGGTGAGATCATCATGGCCCCTAATCCTGATGGTTTAGTGGACAATGAAGTCATACTCGTTCGCTTTGAAACCCACTGCCAAAAGACGAAAGCTTTGTTGATTCATTATGCATGCCATCCGACTACAACCGGAAATAACCATGTATCTTCCGAATTTCCTGGAATTGCGCTTGAGATCGTAGAAATGAAAATAGGCAATGGATGTATAGCCGGTTATTTACAGGGGTGCTGCGGTGACATCCGGCCGGCCCTTATTAAAGGTGATGCCTTTTACAGGGGAGAAGAAGAGGATGTAAAACGACTTGGTTCACGATTAGCAAGCACAGTATTGGATTGCTTTAATGAAAGGCATTGGAAGGACGTAATATCTGCAAAAGTACATACTTCAACCACCGTTTTGTCCTTGGACTTTGAGCAATTACTTTCTGACGAGCATTATGAACCAGCAGCTTATCCTAAAGACCTTTTGATGATGGAATGGTGCACCATTATGAGAGAGCGTGTTTCGGTCTTTGAGGCGGGGGTACCTTTAAAGCTCCGTTTGATGACGTTTTGTGAAGATCTGTCCTTTCTATCCATGAACGCCGAAATGGTTACAGAATATGGTCTGAAGCTGAAAGAAAAGTATGGAGGACGAATCATACCCCTTCCGTACAGCAATGGGATGATTGGTTATGTTTCAACAGCAGCCCAACTGAGTGAAGGAGGCTATGAAGCCAAGGACTCTATTTATTATTTTGCGCTTCCATCCCCGTTTTCACGAACGGTTGAAAACAGAATATTAGAAGCAATTGATAACCTTATCCAGAAGAAAGAGAGGGAGGAATATGACGGTTTATCCATTAACGAGTAGAGCAGATCGTTTAAATGTAAAGGTATTTGAAACGAGAAAAGAGATGGGACAGCAAGCAGCAAGTGATGTTAGCAGCAAGATTAAGGAACTTCTCTCGATTCAGGAAAATCTACGGATGGTTTTTGCATCGGCTCCTTCTCAAAACGAATTGCTGGATAATCTTGCAGCAGATAACAGCATTGACTGGAGCCGGATTACAGTTTTCCATATGGATGAATATATGGATTTGCCATCCGGATCTTCTAAAAGCTTTGGTTCCTTTTTAAAAGATAAGTTATATGATCGAGTTCATCCAAGAGAAGTCCATCTTATTCAAACGACGAATGGAGCAGAAGAAGAATGTGATCGTTACACAAAACTAATCAAAGAAAAACCTGTTGATATTGTTTGTTTGGGTATCGGTGAGAACGGCCATATTGCCTTCAACGATCCTCCAGTTGCAGATTTTCATGATCCAAAAACAATGAAAGTGGTGACATTAGACGAGGCATCCCGGCGACAGCAAGTGAATGATGGCTGTTTCTCTTCTCTCGATGAGGTGCCAGAAGAGGCGCTGACATTAACGATACCTGCATTGGTTTCAGCTGAATTCCTGTACTGTGTGGTGCCAGGCAAGACAAAAGCACATGCTGTACAATCGGTGCTTCATGGAACAATTACACAAGATTGTCCTGCTTCCGTTCTTCGAAAACACAAAAATTGTACATTATATCTAGATCAAGATTCATTTGGCGGTGGCTGTTAAGTGAAACAAGTTTCTGCGATTCACTATAAAACTGGCAAAGCAGTAAAAGTGAGTTTTGAAGATGGAGTGTTTCTTTCTATTGAAGAGGATGAACAGCGAAAAGAACTACCGATCATAACACCGGGTTTTGTTGATCTACAAGTCAATGGGTATAGAGGAATTGATTATAATGACGCAACGCTCACACCTGCTTCTATCGAATCTACCGTTCGACATTTATGGAGCCAGGGAGTAACTACATTTTATCCTACGATCATCACCAATCACCCGGAAAACATAATAAACTCGTTGTCCGTATTCCAAAAAGCAGCAGTAACAAACAAAACGGTCAATCAAGCCATTCCGGGCATTCATTTAGAGGGGCCTTACTTATCTCCCCAGGATGGACCTCGGGGAGCTCATGCTGAACAATTCGTTAAAGCTCCTGACTGGACTGAATTTCTGATGTGGCAAGAAGCTTCTGGGGGACGGATTTCCATCCTCACCGTATCACCCGAATGGCCAGAGTCCGCATCGTTTATAAAAAAATGTACAAATCATGGTGTTCTCGTTTCCATAGGCCATACATCTGCCACCCCTGAAAACATCCAAAACGCGATTGAGGCGGGAGCGAAGATGTCTACCCATTTAGGAAATGGTGCTCATGTCATGTTAAAGAGGCATCCTAACTACCTTTGGGAACAGCTGGCAAGCGATGAGCTTGCCGCCTGCATGATTGCTGATGGATTTCATCTCCCCGATTCAGTCATAAAGGTCATCCTGAGGATGAAAGGGAAGCTGGCCATTCTGGTCAGTGATTGCGTCTCATTAGCCGGAATGCCTGAAGGTTCTTATCATCTTCATATTGGCGGTGATGTTGTACTGGATAAGAGCGGAAGGCTATATATGAATGATAATGCCGATCTTTTGGCAGGGTCAGCTCAAACGCAGTCATGGGGGATTAACCATTTGATCAGGCGGGGACTGTGCAGCTTATCTCTTGCTGTGGACCTGGCCTCAATCCATCCTTCCACGGTGATGAATTTGCCGCAACAGAAAGGCATCTGTGAAGGTGCACCAGCAGATTTTCTATTGCTTCACCAATCAGAAAAGAATGAATTAACCATAACCGAAACGTACAAAAATGGAGTTTCTGTATATATGAATAGGGAGGCTTATTTTCATGAAAACACCGTTAATGACTGAATATTTGCAGGGGATTATCTGTCACTTGGAAAAAATACACAAAGAAGAGCAGCATGCTATTACAGAGGCTGCGAAGTTGGTGGCACAACAAGTGAAGCAGGATAAACTTGTTTTCGCTTATGGTCCTGGCGGCCACTCCAATTTAGGTTCACAGGAGCTGTTTTTTCGTGCCGGTGGTCTTATGCACATCAGTGCTATGCTGGATGAAGGAACGCTTCTAAGTGGAGGAGCTCTTCGTTCGATGGCGATCGAGCGGACACCGGGTTATGGAAAAATTGTGATCGAAGACTATGGACTTGTGAAAGACGATCTTCTGATCATTGTTAATGCTTATGGCATTAATGCAGCGACCATCGATGCGGCCTTGGAAGCCAAACGGCGAGGTGTAAAAACAATTGGTGTAACCTCTGTGGAGCATGCATCAAGTACTCCTGCTGACCACCCTGCCCGTCACCCTTCCAAGCAAAACTTGCATGAATTGGTGGATGTCGTTTTGGACAGCAAGGTTGGAGTAGGCGATGCGATATTGCAAATCAGCGGATTGGAGCAAAAAGTAGCCGCTATTTCTACATTTGCGAATGCCTATCTGTTGAATGCCATGACAGCTGAAGCGATCGCTTTGCTTGTGGCTGAAGGCATTCAGCCGCCCATTTGGATGAGTGGAAACGCCTCAGGAGGGGATGAATGGAATGCCCAATTTATCGATCGGTTTAAAGGAAAGATTAAAAAGCTATAAAGAAGTACGGAAAAAGGACAGGAGAATATAGAATGCCGTTAAAAGGTACTGCTCTGTTACGGGAAATCAATCAAAAAAATATTTTGGACTATATTCGGACACATGAACCATGTTCAAGAAAGGAGATCGCCCAAGCGTTAAAGGTAAGCAAAAATACAGTGTCTCTTATCGTTGAACAATTGCTGAAACAAAACATGATTGCTGAGTCGGGAATAAAAGAACCGATTGGAGCAGGAAGACCAAAAGTTTTGCTGCGCTTAAGGCCAGATGCGCTGCAAACCATCGGATTAATGGTTCAGCAAGACAACATCTCATATATCGTATTGGATTTTCAATTAAATGAACTAGAGGAGGGGTCAGTATCCATAAAAAGCCAATCCGTCCTGGATGAAGTGATCAACCTCTCAAAAAACTTAGCAAGCAGATTTCATAAGGCAAAAGGGATTGGGATTGCCATACCTGGCATTGTTGACCCGACAAGAGGGTATGTATACCAATCGGCAAATCTGAATTGGAAGGATGTGGATTTAAAAAAAATTCTTAGCACCGAGGTTAAAGTGCCTGTCGAGGTTTTTAACAATGTGAAAATTGCAGCGGAAAGAGGTAAAGAAACGGTCAAACCAAAATTGCGATCTAGTTTCTTTTATATAAGGATTGGCGAGGGGATCGGAGGAGCCTATGTGGCAGACAATCAAGTAATGAATGGCAACAGCTGGACAGCCGGTGAAATTGGCCATCTATCTGTGGCTTCACATGGTCCAATATGCAAGTGCGGCCAGAAGGGTTGCCTTGAAAAAATAATCAGTATGGAAGCTTTTCGGGAATTTCTTCAAAGCCTCTCTTATACTCCTTCAGATAAAAATGACATGGATCTTACAAAGTTAGCTAAGCAAGACCACAGGGTACACCAAGAGATAGAAGAATACGGAAATTATTTGGGCCGTGCTCTGGTGCAGGTGATTCATTTGCTAAATCCTCAAGAAATCGTTATAGAAGCACCTTATAACCAAATTTATGAATTTCAGGAGAAGACGATTTCTTCCGCAAAGCAACGTACTCTTTCCGACGCTTTTGCTCAGACGAAGATTGTTTTTTCAAAAGAGTTCTATTCTCCAGCGAAGGGAGCAGCGGTTTCTATTCTTCTGAATAGCTAAAATCTATTAATTTTGTTCCATCTACCGAAGAAGGGAATGATGATATGAGGCAAGTTCGTGAAGCAATTGAAGAATACAGTGCCTACAAACCACTTCTATCGGCAAGACATGATTTTCATTCATTTTGGTCACAGGCACTGAAAGAGCTGGAATGTATTGAGTTAAATGAACAGGCAGAAATGATGGAATATCCCATTAAACAAATCCAATGTGAAAAGGTTGCTTATCGCGGAGCATACAGATCTCTGATAAAGGGGATTTTTCTAAAACCAAAAAGACTGGAACGGAATCTTAAATGCCTTATCTTTTTTCACGGATATAACAGCAGCAAAGGATCCATTTCCCAGTATATGCAGTGGCTGATTCAGGACTATGCTGTATTGGCAGTGGATTGCAGGGGAATGGGAGAGACGGGGGATGATTCCTGTTATAGTTCGGGAACACTAGGCAGCTGGGCAACACAGGGGCTTATGAACAAGAAAGAATACTACTATTATAAAGTCTATCTGGACTCTAAACGGGCCATTGATTATTGTTTAACGCGTCCAGAGGTAAATCCACAAAAAATCTGTTTAATAGGCTCAAGTTTGGGAGGGGGGATTGCTTTAGCTGTGGCAGCTCTGGATCCTCGACCGCAATTGATAGTGGCAGACGTTCCGAATATGTGTGATTTGGAGCTGGCGATTCAATTAAAAACAGAAGGCTCTCTCGTATTTATCGAGAATTATTTAGCAAGATATCCCCAATACACGGAAAAGGTTTTTGAAAACCTAACTTATTTTGACAATCTTAATTTCGCTTCAAATATTAAAAGCAAAGTCAGATTATCTGTCGCGTTAAAGGATGCGGTGTGCCCTCCAAAACCGATTTTTGGCGTGTATAATCACATAACTTCCGAAAAATCAATAGAGGTTTATCCTTTCTCGACACACAATGCTCCAGGAAGCCAAGAACATATTGATAAAACCCTTGAGTTCGTCAATAAGCAATTATAAGAAATAAACCCTCTGGAAAATTCCAGAGGGACATTCTTCACATCTCGCTTTCATAGTAGGTTAGCAGTTCGTCACATATTGATTCCCATTTCTCTGCCATTTCCAGGGAAATCTCCCGTCCGCTTTTAATCCGTATTTTGTTTTTCAGCTGACGAAGCTTAATGATCGCTTTTTGATTATTTTCGGAAAAGTATTCATCCATTACCATCTCAGCTTTTTCTGCTAAATCGGTCTTTGTTTCTGGCTTAAGATCTGCAGTATATATAGAGTGATACAACTCATAGGTTAAATAGGATCTTTTTGTTTGTTCATAGGCTCTTTCGGCTCGATTTTCGTCGTAATGCATAATCTCACCAATAATGGCGGCAGAGATAGAGGAATATGCCCAGGAGCTATTATCTGCAAAATCACCATTCTCTACAGAAAATCCTTCTGGCTGCAGACCATCAAAACCAGCATAAGTCCAGAAATTGTTGACAGGGCGGGCTTCATAAAAACGAAAGGAGAGCCGGGCATTCTTCTTGCCGCTTAAATACGGAGTAAGATCAACGTGAATGGTATTCCACTGCAAATCCGTCAGAATTTCGGCTGTGTCCTGTTCCCACACCACCTGGCTATCGATCAGCAATTGTTTTTTATGGTAACCCATCGCATTGGGGCCATGATCCATTGTCTGGAATGTTAACGAGTATTGATCAGATTTTCGGTCCACACGGATGTTCTGTGAAGCTTCCTCATAATCTCCGGCTGTGGTAGGTGCACCTGCTCCAACAAAAAAGTTAAGATACCCAGTATCATTAAAGGCCTTGTCGTCTATTGGTTCAGGTTCAAAGTTCTTTTTAAGAACATACGTAGTGACCCCTTTAATTTTGCCTGTTTTCATGTTATCCAAGGCAATTTGCACGACTTCTCTTACGTAGTTTGCTGAAGGGTTTGCCGGGGTAAGGGAAAGCTGTGAAGCATACAGCATCCAATAAAGCGGAAGGTCATAGGAACTTAATAGGTTGTAAGCGGTATCAATTTGCTGTTGAGCAGATTCATAGACTTGAGTATTTCGATAGATTCCATCTCTGAAAGCCAATATGACGCCATCAATATAAGCACCTCTTGTTTGTAAAAAGCTTTCGTTCAAGGAGTCGGTATACATTTGCGGAGTAAACATGAGTTTTGGGTTAATGGCCTCAGAAGTTTGTTTCATTTGTGCCATATATTGAGGTGTGTAAGTAGACAGGTTGTGGTTGAAATCATCAATGGCCCATCCTATAAGATTAGGGAAGTCAAGGGAGAGTTGGGCAATAGCTTTTGACCATGCAATGTAATCGGTGGTGTAAGGATAAGATTTTCGAACGCCGGTAGATTCAGAGGGAGGTACGAGATAGACAACAATATTGATATTGGCATCACGGGCTGCAGGCAAAAACTCATTCTTTAAATCGTCCCAATCCGTTTTCTCATGCCAAACGAGGTAGTAGTACGTATTGATATGAAGTTCTTTCAGTTTTTGAATGGATCTCGGGGTATCAATGTGGTAAATCCCATCAGAGCGAGGGGATGTTTCCCTGACAACACCAGCATAATCAGCTAAAATCTCACCGGGTTGTCCGTCGGTCTGAGCCGCCGCTCTTGGAAGAGGAGCCCAACCTGTCAGCAGGCTGTACATCAAGATGGAAGACAAGAGTACGATCACACTCATTTTTCTTTTCATAGTAATCCTCCTTTTTCAGGCAATTTTCTTTGTAGCTTTCTCTGTAGCTTAACGTTATCAAAAAAAGACACGTCTATAAAATGTCTATTAATAGTTTAGGAAAAAATTAGGAAGTTAGTCATGCTTCAAGAAAGGAGCTTTAAGATGTTTATTTCTAAAATAGAAGTTTTTCCTTTAACATTACCCATGCTTCAGGACTTTAGGATTTCAGGTGGTTCAGTAGGTGATATGCAAGCAGGTGCTCCACATGTTTATGTAAAAATTACGGATAAGGATGGAATAAGCGGGTGGGGGGAGGCACGGCCCAGCCATCGATGGAGCTATGAAACGATCGAATCAGTTACCACCACCATCAACACCTATTTCATTCCGGCTCTCATAGGGAAAAGGATTGACGACATTTCTTATGTGCACCAAGTGATGAACCAGGAAATTAAGAGTGGATTGACTGTTGGCCAACCGATTGCCAAAGCTGCGATCGATACAGCGCTGCATGATTTAATCGGACAAAGGAATAAAAAAACCATTGGAGAATTATGGATGGGTTCAACGAATTCAACGATCAGCCTGTCTTATCTTATTAGTACAAGAGACGTGAATGAAGCGGTTCAAAAAGCCACAGAAGCTAACAGAAAAGGGTACAAGGGGCTGGATGTTAAGATCGGATTTGATCCTGATCACGATATCCATTTGGCAGAAGCGGTAAGGGAAGCTGCTCCCGGCCTATTTTTCCGGGTTGATGCGAACCAGGGCTATACTGTGGCACAAGCCATCTATGTTGCAAGGAAACTTGAGAAATTAGGAGTGGATGTATTCGAACAGCCGCTTAGTGCAAATAATCTCTTAGGACACGCGGAAATTCGAAGGAAAGTGCACATTCCTATTGCACTTGATGAAAGCATTTGGAGTTCAGGTGATCTACTACAGGCGATTCGGATGGAAGCATGTGATACGGCTGTCATTAAGCTGACTAAAATGGCAGGTTTGTACCGTGCAAAAATTTGCGGGGAAATTGCAAAGGAAGCGGGGCTAGCTTTACTCGGAGGGGGCTTGACCGAATCTACACTTGGTCTGGCAGCGAGTGCCCATCTTTTTAATTACTTGCAAATATCAGCACCAGTAGATTTAAATGGACCTTTTTTTCTTGCAGATGATCCTGTTTCGGAGGGGCCTGTACGGGAAGAAGGAACCGTATACCTTGGTGATCGGTACGGGATAGGCTGTAAGGTTAGTAGTGAAAAGCTTCAAAACTATACAGTGGAATAGAGTCTATTCCACTGCTTCTCTTATTTTTTTTAAATGGTCGGCAACAAAAGACAGCCGGTAAATTTGGCGGGGACGGCCTTTTGATGAGATTTTTTCTTCTCCCACCACGTCTACCAAACCTGCATCTATCCATTGTCCAAGGATTCGGTGGGAACTTCGGATGGTAATACCGAGGATGGAAGCGAGTTCCTGAGCAGTGTAGTTAGCTTTTTTGTACCGGGCGACTTGTGCCATCAATTTGCTCATATAAGCAGCCGACATTCCAGCCTTTTCTGCTTCCTCAAGAAGTTTGTCATCCGTTATGGAAAGGTCATAGATCATCGGATGGGTAATTTCTACTGGCCCGATCACACTGAGATCCTCCCTGACGATATAGCAGGCTTTTCCGCCAAATTCCTTGCACTGTCGGAGTGCCACTCTCGCATGGTTTCCCGCATCGGTGGCTGTTCGGCCAAAGCCGATTCCAACACTTAAGGAAATGCCCAACAGTTTATCAGCCTCATCCAGGACAGGCAAATATTTATAACCTCTTGTTTCTCTTTCAAAGATGCCTCTTGTAGTGAAAAATAAATATTCTCCTCCGCCGAGGCTTGTTAAGTGGCCGTCGAGAAGTTTCACGTAATCGAGCAGCAGCCGGTGTAAATCAAGTTTCAGCTTTTGAACCTCATGTTCTGATGGATAGCTGTCCACCATCTTGCGAAACTGATCAATGTTTACTAAACCAACGACAATTTGAGATTCTTTGTTTCTCCTTGTACGGGTGGCTAATAACGCCCGCTCCAACGATACGATTAAATCCTGATGGGTAGGGGTGACCCATTCATTTGGTATTCCGAGAGCGGTAAGTTTTTCGGAAACAGCTTCAATACCTGTCAACACGGAAGAGCCTGGCCTGTTGTCAAAATGTGATAAATGAAAATTCACCATTTCTTCCGTCGTAGCCAACGGACTTCCTTCAAATATATGCAGGACTGTGTTCTTTTCGTTAAGCTCAGTTAAAATTTGATTCACATACTGGTTAGGAACTGAATCGATGGTCAGCATCCTTAAACCATAAAGGCTTTTACTTCGAAACAAAGAACGATACAAACCTGTTCCCATAAGGGGTACGTAATGGACGGGAATATGAAAATGAAGCTGTTCTTTTACCTTCCTGAACAAGTGATATTCGAGGAAAAGCAATACCTCTACGTTCGCTAGTAAGTCTTTTGTAAGATCCATCACTTCACTTTCTTCTTCATAACTGCGCAAAAGTGGTATGAAAGATGGAAAAGAGTGCAGCGCTTCACGGGCTTTTTCAATTAAAGCTGAAGGGCCGATCACACCAATAGCAACACCGTTTTCCGTTTCCTCGGGAGAATGAGACGCCATACGATTTACTTACCTCCAAAAATCAGACATGTTGAATTTATTATAGCTGAAGGAAATTAAGAAAAAAAGACTTTTTTTAGACTTGTCTTTAAATAAACTTTGCCCTTATAATGAGATTGATTATTCAGAAAATTTCAGGAGGAGGCTATATCATCAAAATGCTGAAAATTGGAATGATTGGTCTTGATACCACTCACTGTCCAGCTTTTACCGATCTTTTAAATAATGAGAAAAATCCTCATTATATCAAGGGGGGTAAGATTGTGGCTGCTTATCCGGGGGGCTCGCCGGATTTTGAACTAAGCATTTCGCGGGTAGGATCGATTACACGGCAGCTGGAAGAAAACTACAATGTGAAAATGACCGGGAGTCCAGAAGAAGTAGCGGAACAAACAGATGCAATTTTATTAACTTCGGTAGACGGAAGAGTCCACCTTGAACAATTTAAAAGAATTGTTCCTTATGGAAAACCAATTTATATTGATAAACCATTAGCCTGTTCGTCAGGTGATGCCCGTCAGATTTTTGAGCTGGCACAGCAGTACCACGTGCCAGTCAGCAGCAGCTCATCCTTGAGATTTTCTGAAGAACTTCAGCAAGCCGTCATGGAAAAAGGCTCGATCATCGGGGCAGATACATACGGTCCCATGAAAATTGAACCTCCGTTGCCCGGCCTTTTTTGGTATGGGATTCATTCGGTAGAGATGCTGTTTACCGTCATGGGAGCCGGGTGCGAACAGGTAAGCTGCACCGTAAATCATGATCACGATGTCATCGTTGGCAAGTGGGCGGATGGAAGAATAGGAACGGTTAGAGGAAATCGTACAGGAAATAATCAATTTGGCGCTTTGGTCCACCGAGGTTTAGGTACAGCATTTGTGGATTGCCAAAAAGGTACAAAGCCGCATTACGCGAGCTTGCTTGAAGAAGTAATGAAAATGTTTTTAACCGGAGAACCTCCGGTTGGCATGGAAGAATCCATGGAATTAATCCGCTTTATCGAAGCGGCGAATGAAAGCCGGCAGACTGGTAAAACGGTTCAGCTCGGGGAAAGGATGGCCCGCCATTGAGGATGGCAAGGGTAGGTGTTTACCTGGATAAAGAACGCGCCATCCATAATTGGGGAAGAGGCGAAAACGTTTTTGAATGTTATTGTAGTTCTTTATTTCAGTATGCGGGAATCCCATTCACACCAATAGAAGAAACAAAACAACTACATCACTTTGACATTGTTGTGCTGGCATTGCCGCCACTAAAGCTTGAGGATACAGAGGATCTATGGGATTACATCCACTCGGGAGGCTCTGTTATTTCCTTTGGCACATTAGGGGAGTTTGCCCGACGCATGGGCTTGAAAGAGTACCTAATAGATGGTGGTTATGGCGTTTACAATCAGCAATTTTTACGTTTTTTTCACGCATTTCCTTGGACTGCATCACCCTCTCTGTTTCATTGCCAAAAGTCCGGAGAAATCAAATCAGGTTCTAGAGAAGGACGAAGTACTGGCGCCTTGCTTGAGAAATGGGACATAGGAAAAGGCATCCTTCATCGCTGGACGGTGGATATCATTGGAGCCATTGTCGGGATGCAGCAGGGAAGAGAACCTGTAACAAAAGATGGGCCGCCAGCTCCGGATGGCACGGCTAATTTAGATGATGGGCTGTTAAAGGCAGACGATGGGTTTGCAATGGATTGGGAGATGGATCGTTTGCGAACCTCTACTGGCCAGCCATATTTTTCTGTTCCTTATGCTGATTTATGGAAAGAAGCTATGATTTCTCATTTGATGAAAACCGTCCTTGATCAGGGATTGACACTGCCTTTTCTTGATTATTGGCCAGATGGCATAGAGCAGTTAGCCATGGTCTCTCATGATAGTGATGTAAATGACGATGAATCTGCGTATACCACTCTAGCTATTTTAGAAGAATGTGATATTCATAGCACCTGGTGCATGATGGAGCCGGGATACAGCCCTGCTATATATCCAGTTATCCGTCAGAAAGGCCATGAAATTGCACTTCACTACAATGCCAGGAAAGAGGACGGTGGTTTTTGGAGTGAATTTGAAATGAAAAGACAGTTAGACTGGCTCCATACAGTGAGCGGAGAAGAGTCGATCGTGTCGAATAAGAACCATTACACGATTTTTCAAAACTGGGGAGAGTTATTTGAATGGTGTGAAAGTATCGGCATCCAGTCGGATCAAACGAGAGGACCTAGTAAAAAAGGGAATGTTGGCTTTTTGTTTGGCACATGCCACCCCTATTTTCCTATTGCATGGGCAGATAAACAAAACCGTATCTATGATGTATTAGAAATCGGATTTTTAACACAGGACGTGAATTTATCAAGATTAGCAGATACGTCCATCATTAAGCCGTTTTTAACAAAGGCGAAGGAGGTGCGAGGAGTTGCCCACTTTTTATTTCATCAGATCCATCTTTACAGGGAACCAACGGTGAAGGAGGCACTGAAACAAGTGGTACGTCAGGCAAAAGAGATGGGTTACCATTTTTGGACCGGAGACCAGATCAACGAGTGGGTAAGGCGCCGTACCAGGATGAAGATTCAAGGAATAATGCCAGAAGGAGAAGTGGAATATACGGACGGATGCTTAGGTGCAGTCATTTGCATTCCGGTAAAACAAAAAGATAACAGTGGTACTTATATCGAACGATTCGGAGTTTACTGCAAAAAGCAGAAAGTGGGAGCAGGAACTGAAGAAATGGTGCTTCCTGGGAAGGAGACGAAGTTCCATGAGTGAAAAACTGGCTGTTCACGGGGGCAGGAAAGTGAAGGATACGCCGTTTGGAACGGGTAAACGATTTGGATTAGAAGAGGCAAAGGAACTAGTGGAGGCATTGGAACAAAATACGCTTTTTTATCATAACGGAGAAAAAGTAAAAACATTTCTTAACACTTTTAATGAAATGTACGGAATTTCCTACAGTGTGGCAGTTTCATCTGGTACTGCAGCTATCCATACAGCACTGGGTGCAGCGGGGATTACTGTAGGCGATGAAGTCATTACGAGCCCCATCACCGATCAAGGGACTTTAATTGGAATTCTTTATCAAAATGCCATCCCTGTTTTTGCTGATCTAAATCCTCACACGTATAATATGGACCCAAAATCCATTGAAGCGTGCATAACACCCAGGACAAAAGCGATTTTGGTCGTTCATTTAGCAGGCAATCCTGCAGATATGAATGAGATCATGTCTCTTGCAAAAAAGTACCGGGTAAAAGTGATTGAAGACTGTGCACAGAGCTATCTTGCTTCGTACAAAGGAAGGCTGGCAGGTACCATTGGTAATTATGGCTGTTTCAGCACAAATGATTTTAAGCATATCAGCACAGGTGATGGCGGTATGGTAACCGTAAATTCTGCTGATGAGCAGGATTATAAATTGACTCATGCTTTTGCTGACAAGAATTATTTAAGACTGGGTGGCATTGTAAATAGAGATCTTTCTTACCTTGCTCCCAACTACAGAATGACGGAACTACAAGGAGCCGTTGGAATCGCACAGCTGAAAAAGCTTCCTGGGATTTGTTCCATCCGAACAGCATATGGAAACAAGATTACAGCAGGAATTCAAGAGCTAGATGGTATTCATCCACATAAAGTAGATGCTGGCAATGTTTGCACCTATTGGTTCTATATGTTCCGTATTGAACCTTCCAAATTTCATTGCACTAGGGATGAATTTGCGGCTGCCTTGAAAGAAGAAGGAATTCCCGCATCAGCAGGTTATATTCCTGAAGTGGTCTACAAAAGCGGATTATTTCAAAAGCGTTCAGCTTATCAAAACAGTACCTTTCCTTTTGACGTGACTGGTGCTGCCTATGAAGGGGTATTGTGCCCTGAAGCTGAAAACATACTGAAAACCGCCATACGGCTTCCTGTCAATGAGTTTTATACAATGACAGATATCGAAGCAATGATTGCGGCCATTCAGAAAGTAGCGCGTTTTTACCAAAAACAAAAAGTTGCCGGTACGTTATAGAAAGGAGAATCACATGGATAAGCTCGCCATACATGGAGGCGTTCCCGTCAGGAACAAACCCTATCCCATCTGGCCCATTAGTGAAGAGGAAGAAAAACGGCTGCTGTACGAAGTGATAGACTCAGGAAAATGGGGAGGTTCAGGAGGAGCAAATCTAGCAGGTTATGAAGCAAAACTTCCTATTTTCGAGAACAAGTTTGCAAGTTTTCAAGATGCTGGTTACGGCGTCAGTGTTGTAAATGGAACCGTTGCTATCACCGTTGCTTTGCAGGCAGCGGGAGTAAAGCCATACGATGAAGTAATCATGCCCCCTTATACTTTTATAGCTACAGCAACGGCCCCGTTAATGTTTGGAGCGATACCTGTGTTCGTGGATGTAGAAGAAGATAGCATGCTTCTCGACCCAGAGAAGGTGGAGGAAGCCATCACCCCAAGGACAAAAGCCATTATTGCGGTTCATATCGGAGGGACGGTAGCAGATTTGGACCGGTTAAGCGCTGTCGCGAGGAAACATGGAATTGCATTGATTGAGGATGCAGCCCAGGCGGTAGGATCTCAATGGAAAGGAAAAGGAGTAGGAGCCATTGGCGATATTGGCACGTTCAGTTTTCAATCAAGCAAAAATTTAACAGCTGGTGAAGGAGGAATGATCGTTTCAAACAACCGTACTCTAGCTGACAAGGCATGGTCTTTGTGCAACGTAGGAAGGAGCCGTGACGGTGCTTGGTACCAGCACGACACGATAGGATGGAATCTGCGTCTTACTGAATTTCAGGCAGCAGTATTGCTCGGACAGATGCAGCGGCTTGAAGAACAGGTGGAACGGCGCAATCGCAATGCGATTCTTTTGGATCAGTTGCTCAAAGACATTGACGGGATACAATTGTTTAGAGACGATTTACGGGTGACCCGTAACGGTTATCACCTCTATATGTTTTATCTGGAAGAAGAGTTCGCCAGGTCTTTTCATAAAGCTGAGTTCATGAAACGGCTTTCTGCAGAAGGAATCCCATGTGCAAGCGGATATACGTCTCTTACGAAATACGACGCCATACAGAATTCAATTGAGGAATGGACAGGAGAAAGAAGGATACAGACTTGCCCCGTTGCTGAACGAATGGGTGACCAGCAGGTTTTATGGATCACCCAAACCGTGCTGCTGGGAGATGAAGAAGGGATTTATGATGCGGCAAAGGCCGTTAAAAAAGTCGCTCAGTCGCATCTTCCCGTCATGGGAGGAGGATGACAATGAAAGTGTCATTTCTGGGTGAGTTGGAGACATTGCAAGAAGGAATTGAAAAAATTGCTCCACTGCTTGGCATTGAGATATGTGAAGATGGACTTCCCATTCATGTAGTAAAATCTTCAAACTCGCATCTAGACGTTCAGCTGGAAAATGGCCAAGGTTTGATTGGTTACCACGATAAAATACATTTTTTCCGGGCGCTGGGATTATTTGTGGAAGCAACGCGTGAAAAAGAAACGTTCCACATAACAGAACAGCCCTATTTTGATATGAATGGGGCAATGTTTGACTGTTCCCGAAACGCTGTCATGAAAACCGAAACGGCCAAAACTTTTCTTCGTTATATGGCCATTATGGGCTTAAATGTCATGATGCTGTATACAGAAGACACGTATACGATTGATGGTGATCCGTATTTTGGCTATATGCGCGGACGATATAGTAATGAGGAGCTTCAAGAAATCGATGATTACGCCTACTCTTTAGGAATAGAAGTGATTCCCTGCATACAGACGTTAGCCCATTTATCAACGTATTTAAAATGGTCTCACACTTCAGCGATCAGAGACACGGAAGACGTCTTGCTGGTCGGGAATCAAAACACATATGAGTTCATAGAAAAAATGATTGTATCAGCTTCATCTCCCTTTAGAAGTAAGCGAATCCATATTGGAATGGACGAAGCACATGGACTAGGCAGGGGAAACTACCTTGACCAGCAGGGGAAAAAAAACCGTTATTCCTTAATGACTCAACATTTAAAGCTGGTCGAAGATATCCTGAAAAAGTATAAATTGCGTCCCATGATTTGGAGTGATATGTACTTTCGAGTATGGTCTGAAACGGATGCCTATTATGATTTAAATATTGAAATCCCTGAAGAAGAGACAAAACAAGTCTCTAAACAAGTACAAATGGTGTATTGGGATTATTACAATGAGGAAGAAGGCTTTTATGAGCAGTATATTGACAAACATGCTGCTTTCGGAAGTCTCCCGATTTTTGCAGGAGGAATCTGGACCTGGCATGGTCCTACGATTCATTATGAAAAGACGTTTCATACAAGCAATCCTGCCTTGGCTGTATGCAAAAGAAAAGGCGTGAGAGAGGTTTTTGCGACATTGTGGGGTGATAATGGCGCGGAAAGTAATTTCTTTTTTGCCCTTTTAGGTTTGCAGTTATTTGCGGAACATGGGTATAACAGCATTGTTGACGAACACAAGCTGAAAAAGCGGTTTGAATTCTGCACGGGTGGAAATTATGAGGCATTTTTAACGATGGGAAAGTTAGATGTGCATCCTCAAGCTAACATACATGCCCTGATTCCCGACAGTCCCGCAAAGTACCTGCTGTGGCAGGATATTTTACTCGGATTGTTCGATAAAAATATAGAAGGCCTCGGATTTTCACAGCATTTTCAAAACATTAAAGACGAACTGCAAAGATATTTGGGGACATCTTCTCCATGGAAATCTCTTTATTCGTTCATGATGAAGCTGTGTACGGTACTAAGCATTAAGAGTGAATTAGGATTAAAAATAAGTGAATTTTACCATGGAAACAGGAAGGAAGAACTAAAGGAAATAGCTATAAAAGAATTGAACCTTTTAGAAGAAGCCGTTAAGGAGCTTCGTATGATCCATCGAAGACAATGGTTTACAAATAACAAACCATTTGGATGGGAAATCCTTGATATTCGTTATGGCGGACTGCTGGCAAGGATAGAGACGGTACGGGATCGGCTTATGTCTTTTATTGATGGACGGATTGACACTCTGGATGAAATGGAGGAGGAAAAGCTATTTTATGATTCATTTTCCCGTGACTCAAAGAAAGGGGTAGGGAAGGAAATTAAATATCAGCGGATTGTTTCTGCTAATCCTTTGTAAATATTGAAAAATCATGTATTTAAAGACAGTTAAAAGACTTGTCTGTAAATAAAGTGGTCATTATAATGAAGTCAAGTTTATGAAAAGCTTTACAAAAATGCTTTCATAAACCTGGGTAAATCAAATTTGATGGTTGGGGAGGGGCTTACGTGAAAAGGAAAAAACTGGCGTTTCTATTTTTGGTCTTTCTACTTGCATTTATTCCCTTGTTAGCTTGTTCAAACGAGGAAAAAGCATCAAGTGACAGCAAAAACGGAGAAAAGGTGGAACTTGAATTTTGGACGATTAATTTAAAGAAGAATTTTAATGATTATATTCAGGGTATGATCCATGATTACGAGAAGGCCAATCCGAATATCAAGATTAAATGGGTAGATGTTCCGGGTGCCGATGCGTCCAAAAAGTTTTTGACATCCTTACAAAGCAGGAAAGTGCCGGATGTGGTCAATCTGGCCAGCAGTGATATCTCCATGATTCAGCAGTACAATGTTCTGTCCCCGCTTAATAAACTTATCTCCAAAGATGAATTGAATGCGTATATTCCTGGATTGATTGACAGCTTAACATTCCAGGATGAACTTCAAGGGCTTCCGTGGTACTATGGCGGACCTCCAATTGGCACCATTAATACAGAAGTGTATAAAAAGGCAGGATTAGATCCCAACAATCCACCAAAAACATGGGAAGAAAGCTTGGAAAACGGAAAAATGATTCATGAGAAACTTCCAAAAGTATATGGTTCCAATGACTTGCCGGGTATTGAAGTTTTTGTGAGCCAAGGGCTTCCCATCCTTAATGATGATCATACAAAAGCGGTATTTAATTCAGACGAACACGTGAAATTTGTACAAATGTTTGTAGACGGCTACAAGAATGGAGCAATTGCTCCCGGGGCGGTAACGAAGGATGACCGTCAGCTTCAGCAAACCTATGAAAATAAGCAGCAGGCACAGGCTGGGCAGTCCGTAGCAGCCACCTTACTCAATCTGGAAAAAAATGCTCCTAATGAAATTAAGAAGATCAAAGTGACAAAACCTGTAACTGGAGGAGATGGAACCGTAGCTGTTAAAGCCATTCAAACCTTTGTCGTACCAAAGAAATCAGAGCATCCTAAAGAAGCCGCTAAGTTTGCTCTTTTTGTTACTAACGCAAAGAATCAATTGGATTTTGCCAAACTTGTTCCTATATTCCCATCGACTACTGAAACATTAGAAGACCCGTTTTTTAAAGAATCAAAGGGGAAGACCATTCATGATGAAGCAAGGAAAATTATGGTGGAAACAGCTCCGCATTTAAAGGTTAATATTTTAGGGATCAAAGATGAGGAAAAGTTAAGAGACTATTTTACTGAACAAATCCGTGCTGCCTTGATGGGTGAACAATCGGCAAAAGAAGCACTGGATAAATCGGTAGACTATTGGAATCAAGCACTAAAGAATCAAAAATAACGTTTAGTACCTAAAAAGAGCAGCGGAGGGTTTCCCGTCCGCTGCTACTGTTTGATTGAAAGGAGTGGTAAAATGGCCGTCCACCAAGTAGAAACAAATATTCACCAAACGGTCAAAGCTTCAGTTAAACAAAAGAAAAAGAAAAAATTCAACTATGTTCCTTATGTTTTCCTGCTGCCGGCAATTGTGCTCCTCCTCGTTTTTGAATATGTGCCGACTCTGAACGCTTTCTATTATTCTTTTACCGAATATCATATTTTATCTCCTGCTGAATGGACGGGGCTTAAAAACTACAAAATGATGATGGAGGACGAAAAATTTTGGATTGCACTGGGCAACTCCATGAAATACTTTGTTATAACCGTCCCTATGCTGGTCATCCTCCCTTTATTTTTGGCCATACTTGTAAACCGTTCGATTAAAGGAATCACTCTCTTCCGTGTTATTTATTATCTCCCTGTTGTAACAGCGATGGTGGCTGTAGCCATCGTGTGGAAATATTTATATCATCCAACCGGTTTAATTAATGCAGCCCTTCATGGAATAGGATGGGATCATGCAGACATAAATTGGCTGTTGAATAAAAATACAGCACTTCCGGCGGTTTCTATGCTGGAAGCTTGGAAGGCGGCGGGCTTTTATATGCTGATTTATTTAGCTGGCTTGCAGACGGTTTCCAAGGAGTTGATCGAAGCGGCAAAAATTGACGGGGCTTCAAAAATCCGAATTCTTTGGCATGTATACTTACCCCAGCTAAGGCCTGTTTTTGCTGTCACAGTTGTTATGGCCACACTCGGAACGGTTCAAATGTTTACGAGCATCTACGTAATGACAGGTGGAGGCCCGCTGGACAGTACAATGTCTCTACCGCTTTATATCTATCAAAAAGCGTTTGTTGAATTTGATATGGGCTACGCTACTGCTATGGGAATGGTATTGTGGCTGATCCTTATGGTCCTGACCATCATCAATTACAAGCTTTCAAGAGGGGGGCAATCCATACAATGATGAATAGACAAAAAACAAATTGGAAGAAAGTTAGTAAACTTGCTCTCTTGTATTTGCTGTTAATTGGGGTAGCCTGCATCTTCATAGGACCATTTTTATGGCTTTTATCTACTGCATTCAAGTCGAACAGCCAGGATGTTTTCAGTTTTCCGCCAAGTTTTATTCCAAAACCCGCTGTCTTTGACCATTTTATTGAAGCGTGGACGGCTATTCCTTTTCCGCGTTATCTGTTAAATTCATTTCTATTAATCATCATCATGGTTCCTGCCCACATTTTTTTAACTGCCCTAACGGCTTATCCTTTGGCCCGAATGAATTTCCCGGGAAGAAATTTTATCTTTTATGCCATTATCGCAACTATGTTTCTCCCTGAAGAGGGGAAATTGGTACCCTTGTATATCATTGTGGAAAAGCTGGGATTGGTAGATTCATGGTGGGGACTTATTTTACCAGGTCTAGTAGGAGGTTTTTCTATCTTTTTAATGAGGCAGGCCTATTTGGCAATTCCCAAAGAAATTGAGGAAGCTGCGATTATCGATGGCTGTGGTCCTTTTCGTGTGTGGTGGAGTATCATACTGCCATTAACAAGACCGACGCTTGCCGCCTTAAGTGTTTTTGCATTTATTTCTGTTTGGAATTCATTCATGTGGCCGCTCATCATATTAAAAGATGACAGTTTGTTCCCGATTTCCTTGGGGCTTGCTTACTTATCCGGAACGTTTGGTACGGATGTAAAAACAATGGCTGCTGGAGTTGTTATTTCCCTTGTTCCCGTTATTATTTTTTACATTGCCATGCAGCGTCATTTTGTAAGCGGGCTGCAAGGATCGATTAAAGGCTAAGGAGCATTGGTAACCTATGAGAACATTAGCATGGAAAAAAAAACCGTTGAGGATTGTTGATTTTATTCCACCCGGGCCTGAAGTTTATGAAAGGCTTGACCTTCAAGAGCAGTTTCTCATTCGAAAAAGCCTGGGCTTTAATTGTGAACACGTAGAAGTACATGATATTGCTGAAGGAGAGTCCGGGATAACGTTCTATCCATCTGATTGTGCTGTAGAAGTTAGAAAAAATATTTTGGTACAAATAGAATCCCAGTATGACAAGCTGGAAATTAACCCTATTGTATACTTCAATGTTCACTGGCTTTCATCCTCGCTTGCTGTGCAGCATCCTGACTATCAGCAGGTTTTTCCGGATGGTGAGCCCATACCAAGTGCTTATGGATCTGGGGCATATTCTTGCATAAATTCCCCTTTTCGCGAGTATGCCTTTCAAGTCATAAGAAATCTGTCAGCTTATAAAATAAAAGGGATTTTCCTGGATGGTCCCTTTTTTCGTATTGAAGGATGCTATTGCAGAAGCTGTAAACATGATTTCCAAAAGGCTTTTCATTATGAACTTCCTGTGTGGGAAAAAGCAACGCCTCAAGAAAGAAAGGATTTATTTCGTTTTAAAAGGGAGTCCATTGCCCTTTTTATGAAACAAGCAAGCCGTTTATTAAAAAGCAAAAAACCGGATGCCATGATTTACATGAACAGCCCTCAACTGGTCCCAACCATTTATTGCAGCCGGGATAACCGGCTTACCGTTGAACATCAAGATATGCTCTTAGCCGAAGGAGGATTTTTAAGTGATGATCTGAGACAGGTCCCGATCTGGAAACCTGCTGCCACAGCTCAACTGCTTGAAACCCAGTCTGCTGGCAAACCTTATTGTGTAGCGATTGCCGGCCGGCTTGCCCCCTGGTCCCGTTATTTATTATCGGCAGCTGAAACATGGCTGACTCATGCAATGGCTGTTTCTCACGGTGCCAATACGTGGTATGGAGTTTACAATGACAATAATCTTGACCCAAGAATGCAAACGGTGAGGGAAATCAATACCTTTCTTGAAGAGAATGAAGGGTGTTATACCGATACAAAATCAATGGCATCTGTTGCTTTAATGTGGTCTTATGATACCGCCAATTTTTATCAATCTTCCGCAGAAGAAACCGATTTTACAGCTGGCCAGGACAAAATGAGAGATCCTGACAAGAGCGATGCCCGAGGTTCCTTTATGGGTTGGTATGATGTTTTATCAAGAAGCAGAATACCGTTTGATATTGTAGACAATGCATCGATAACAGATGGTTCACTTGCAAAGTATGAACTTTTAATTTTGCCCAATGTGAGTGTCATGAACGAGGAAGAGGCCAACCGTATCAAAGCTTATGTTAATAGAGGAGGGAAGGTCATAGGATCATTTGATACTTCTCTTTATCAGGAAGATGGGCAGAAAAGGAATCAGCCTTTGTTAGCAGAAGTGTTTGGCATAACGTTACGTGCTATTCGCCACTGCCAATACGATCATATTGAATGTGATTCACGTCATGATTTGCTTACATCCATTGACCAGCAGTTAATTCCAGCTGCACGGTTAGGAACTGAAGTTGCTAGCAATCATGGTGCAGAAAGCGTGATGTTCTACCGGGAAAAACAGATTTCGAGATATTGTGAGCTTCCGCGAAAAACATCGCACCCCTATGTCGTTAAAAATGGCTATGGATTGGGAGAAAGCATTTACTTTGCCGGAAATGTAGGCAAATTTTATGAAGCGTATGCTCTTCCGGAATACAGGAAGCTGATGGAGAATGCGGTGAAGTCACTGGTGGAAATTCCAATCCACGTCGGTTCGGTACAAAATACAGAATCCATTCATGTATCCTTGAGAAATCAAGGGGAGAACCGCATTCTTATTCATGTAATCAATTACACAGCTTCGATGACGAGACCGATTACTGAAGTACTGCCTTTACCAGATTTGACGATAAACATCCGATTACCAAAAGAGGTTGATTCTATTACATTTTTACGAAGCAAAAAAAGCGCAGACTTTGTCCAGCACGGAGGATGGGCAAGGATCCAACTGCCGACAATTAAAGAATATGAAGTCGTGGACATTTGTTTATTGTCAACGTAAGGAACTGGTTTTGAAAATTAGGGACATTAAAAAGACTTGTCTTAAAAAGGAGAGATGAAAGAGACCTATGAATACAATAGCGGAATTAGAAAAAAAGCTTTCGGAACCATCCCCAAGATTAATTGAAGATATAAGAAGCATTTCCGGTGACATTATCATTCTTGGGGCAGGCGGGAAAATGGGGCCAACTTTGGCAAAAATGGCAAGAAGGGCTGCAGATAAAGCGGGGCTTTCAAAAAGAATCATTGCTGTATCCCGCTTCAGCAGCCACCCAGCCCGAATAGAACTAGAGCAAGAAGGAGTAGAAACTATCGCTGCGGATTTATTGGATCCTCATCAGCTGAATCAACTCCCAGAAGCTGAAAATGTTATCCATATGGCTGGATTTAAATTTGGAACGGTCGGCAATGAGGCGTATACATGGGCTATGAATACTTACTTGCCAGCATGTGTGGCCCAAAAATTCAAAGGAGCAAATATTGTCAATTTCTCGTCTGGAAATGTATATCCCCTGACACCTGTATCAAAAGGTGGGGCCACAGAAACCCATCCAACTGGCCCAATAGGGGAATACGCTCAATCCTGCTTGGGGAGAGAACGTATTTTTGAATATTTTGCTCACCTGCATCAAATCAAAATCGTCCATTTCCGATTAAATTATGCCATTGATTTACGGTATGGTGTGCTGCTGGATGTGGCAAGGCAAGTAAAAGAAAGAAAACCCATTGATTTAAATATGGGGCATGTAAATGTCGTATGGCAGGGAGATGCCAACGAAATGGCCATCCGAAGTTTAAGATTGGCAGACTCTCCGCCATTGATTATAAATGTAACAGGTCCAGAAACCATCTCTATCCGCTGGCTTGCCAGACAGTTTGGAAATCTGCTGCAAAAGGAACCCGTTTTTCTAAATGAAGAAAAAGAAACAGCGTTATTAAGCAATGCATCAAAAGCTCATCAATTATTGGGTTATCCCAATGTGCCGCTTCAGCAGATGATTGAATGGGTTGCCCGGTGGGTCGAAAAAGACGGAATAATGATTAACAAGCCGACTCATTTTCAGCAACGGGAAGGAGCTTTTTAAATGAATGCACAGCTTTGCCCAGAAAAGCATAAAGCTCTTTTATCGGGTATGGTAATACCCGCCCACCCCTTAGCCCTTACTTCTTCCCGGCAACTGGATAGAGAATGCCAAAAAAGATTAACAAGGTATTATATTGCATCAGGTGCCGGTGGTCTTGCAGTAGGAGTGCATACTACCCAGTTTGAAATTCGCGATCAGCCAAAAATGTTTGAAGAGGTCTTGAGATTAGCGATAGAGGAAGCAGCTGACGCAAGCCTTAACCGGCCGTTTGTTATGGTTGCAGGAATTTGCGGACCAACAGATCAAGCGTTAAAAGAGGCAAGGCTGGCAAGAGAGCTTGGCTACGATTTAGGTTTGGTCAGCATGGGTGGGCTGTCTGACTGGACAGAACAACAGCTTTTTGAACGAATGGAAGCCATCTCTTCCATAATTCCGGTCTTTGGTTTTTATTTGCAGCCTTCTGTTGGCGGGAGAATCCTAAGTTATGAGTTTTGGAAAAGAATAGCGAACCTGTCAAATGTGATGGCAATCAAGATTGCTCCGTTCAATCGTTATCAAACAATAGACGTAGTAAGAGCAGTCTGTGAATCAGGAAGAACAGATGAAATAGCGCTTTATACCGGGAATGACGACAATATTGTAGCTGATTTACTCACGCCTTACCGTTTTGTTATCGATGGTCGATTGGTTGAGAAAAGAATTGTCGGAGGACTGCTTGGTCATTGGGCAGTCTGGACCAAGAAAGCAGTGGAACTATTGGAGGACATAAAAAAAAGGCTGCAGAATGCTCCGAACGCAGTAAGTTATGATGACTTATTGCAACGGAATATAGAAATAACGGATGCTAATGCTGTAATTTTTGATGCTGCCCATCAGTTTTCTGGATGTATTCCTGGCATCCATGAAATACTTCGAAGGCAAGGAATGCTGGAAGGAAGATGGTGTTTAAATCAAAAGGAAGATTTATCACCGGGACAAATGGAGGAAATTAATCGGCTCTATCATCAATATCCCCATTTAAATGACGATGATTTTGTGAAAAAGAATCGCTTTAAAAGGAAAATCAATGATGTAAAGGAGGATACCAATGCCGTTAGTTAGCTCAAAGGAAATGGTGAATGATGCCTATCGAAACCATTATGCGATCGGAGCATTTCCCGCTCATAACTTGGAAATGATTCGAGCCATTACTGAAGCTGCTGATGATTTGAACGTACCGATAATTTTACAATCCACACCTGCAACCATTTATTATATGGGGATGGATCATATGGTAAGCATGGTTAAAACCGCAGCTGACGGTGTCAGTGTTCCAGTATCCCTCCACCTGGATCATGGAGAAAGCATAAGAACCGTACATCAATGTGTGCGTGGAGGCTATACTTCCATAATGTTTGATGGTTCTCTCCTCCCATTTGAAGAGAACATCGATTTGGTTAAACAAGTAGTTAGTGTTTGCCACGATGTAAATGTACCAGTAGAAGCAGAATTGGGTGCTATCGGAAAGGCAGACGATGAATCACAAGACATGGAATATTATACAGACCCTTCCATGGCAGAGGAGTTTGTGTATAGAACGAAGATTGACTTTTTAGCTGCAGCATTTGGGACAGCTCATGGTCAGTATAAAAAGGCGCCAAGGCTAGATTTTGACCGTGTAAAAAAAATCTCGGAACAAACCGGAGTTCCTATCGTTATGCATGGAGCGTCCGGAGTTCCGGATGAAGACCTAAAACGGGCGATAGGCTGTGGCGTAAGTAAAGTGAATTTCTCAACAGAATTAAAGCAGGCTTTTTTTAAAGAGCTGTCCCATTTTTTACATGAAAATCCTCTTCAGAATGATCCGCGTAAGGTTTTCGTGACATCAAGAGAAGCTGTAAAATTCATCGTGAAAGAAAAACTATTGCTGCTGAAGCCCATTCCAAAAGCCGTACAATGACAAATCAGAACTTTGTTACGACAGTTACCCTAAATGCTGCTATTGATATTACTTATAAACTTTCCAGCTTCAGAACCGGCCACATACACCGGGTAGGAACATGTCACAAAGAACCGGGAGGCAAGGGTATCAATGTGGCAAAAGTATTAAAAGCTTTCCATATTCCTGTCATTGCCACTGGGTTTGCTGGGGGCTTTAACGGAAAGAGCATATGTAACATGCTGGATCTCTCTGCAGTGAAACATGATTTTGAACTTGCAGCAGGTGAATCCCGACTGTGTATGACGATACTGGATAAAGAGGCAGGGAGCCAAACAGAACTATTGGAGAAAGGACCTGTCATTTCAGAGGAAGAATATGGCGGGTTTCGCCGCCGCCTGCAGAAGCTTGCAAAGATAAGTGAATTTGTTGTTTTTTCGGGCAGTCTTCCTTCTGGTTTGCCTTCATACACCTACAAGGATTTGGTAGGTATAGTTCAACTTTTAGGCGTAAAGGCGGTCGTGGATACAAGCGGTGAGTCCTTAAAGGAAGCAATTAAAGCTAAGCCATTTATGATCAAGCCGAATTTTCAGGAGCTTATAGAGATGACAAACCGAACAACTTGGTCAGAGGATGATATTTATGATTGGATCATACACTGCCAAAATCTAGGTATCTCTTATCCTTTTGTATCGATGGGGGAAAACGGATTGTTTGCCGTCATCCATGGTGAGAGATGGAAAGTGGTGCCTCCTAAATTACAAGCAGTAAATACGGTTGGCTGCGGAGATACACTCATTGCCGCTCTCATTACAAAAATGATAGAAGGTAAAAAAACAGCCGAAGTATTGCGAGCTGCAGCAGCTGCAGCAGCTGCTAATGCCATGGAAGAAAGAGCTGGAGTTATATCGCTGGAAAAATGGAACGAATTGAAAAAAAGTGTAGCCATCTTACGTAATGGAAAGGAGTACTATTCATGAGTAGCTCATATACGTTTCAAGAAATCCATTCACAGGCAGCAACATTGGAAACAACCCAAAAACTTATGTTGGATCTTTCAATAAAGAAACCTGAAAATAAATGTGTTCACTTGTTTATTGGATGCGGAACCTCTTATTATCTTGCCATTTCTGCTTCTCGTTTTTTTCAAGAAACAACAGGAATGGCTGCTCAAGCGGTTCCAGCCTCGGAAGTTTTTTTACATCCTAAACAGACATTTGCACAAGATTGCCATTATAAACTAATCGCTATTTCCCGGTCTGGAACAACATCTGAAGTTCTGCACGCATTAAAATCGGTAAGAGGAAATAAGAAAATTGCAACCCTTGCTGTGACTTGCCATGCCGATTCCGAAATTACTCAATTAAGTGGAGAATCTATCATATTGAATCACGTACAAGAAAAAAGTGTTGTCATGACTCAATCGTTCACGAACATGCTGTACGCACTACAGCTATATTCTGCCCGACTGGCTCAGCTTGAGCTGCATGATTTACTGCTTGTTCCCCAAATAGTAAAAGAGACGTTGAAGGATACAGAAATGATGCGTGAGATTGCTGAGACTGAGCAGAATCAACGGTTTATTTTTCTTGGAACAGGAAGCTCTTTTGGATTAGCGGAAGAAGGCTGCCTCAAATTAAAAGAGATGACACAAACCGAAAGTGAGGCTTATTCTGCCCTTGAATTTAGGCATGGTCCCATCTCAATGGTAGATGAAAAGACCGTTGTATTATTGTTATCAACCGGTGACCTGCCAAGAAAAATAGAAGAATCGCTGCTTCTCGATGTTCAGTCATTCGGTGGGCGGACAGTCCTTATTGGAAACCAGCATGAACGATTAGGAGCAGACCTTGTTATTACCGTTCCATGCAGTTCCAATTGTAAAGCAGCTTTACTGTGTCTAATGCCTTATTTACAAATGTTAGCCTATTATCGGGCAACTGCGCTAGGATTAAACCCCGACCATCCTAGAAATCTTAATCAGGTGGTTAAGATTAGCTTTTCTTCATAGGAGGTCAATCGATGTATTCTATTGGTGTAGATATCGGCGGTACCAAAATTGCGGCTTGTCTGGTCGATCAACAAGGAAGTTGCCAGGAAGTAAAAACCATTCAAAGCAAGCCTCATCACCCTGAAGAAATGTTCGATCAAGTTGTGAATTGCATAAAAAGAGTGGTGTCAGATGCTGGTGTTTCATGGAAAGATATTCATGGTATTGGTGCAGGTGTTCCTGGAAAAGTGGATGTGGAAAAAGGAATGGCTGTCTATCAAAACAATCTTTCCTGGTCGTCCTTCCCCATTGCAGAAAGGTTAAGAAATACATTTCAAACGGAAGTCTGGATTGATAATGATGTCGTTATGGCTGCATATGGTGAGTGGCTGCATGCTAACAGTAAATCAAACGAAATTTTTGTGTATATTACATGGAGTACCGGTATTGCTTGCTGCACCTTGTATAATGGATCAGTCCTCAATGGATGTGGTTTTGCCGGAGAACTTGGATTATCTTTTGTGACATCAAGCAATCAGAGAATCGAGGAGCTTGCAAGTGGCCCAGCTATTTCCAGAAGAGGAAGGGTTCAAACCGGTCAGCATTTTTCCACAAAGGAATGGGTCAAGAACTATTATAAAGGTGATTCGTGTTCCATTGTATTGATGGATGATGTGATCAAAACGTTTAGTAAGGGAATTTACACCATTATTAATTTGTTAGATCCTCATAAAATAATCATCGGAGGTAGTGTAATAACCCAAAACCCCTTTTTGTTACGATCAATCAAGGATTCTTTAAAGGACTTAGTCTTGCCAGAACAGCAAGGAACAGTAGACAGATTGTTCATAAGCCATCTTGACGGAAAGGCAGCACTTATTGGAGCGGCTTTAAAAGGAAATCCTGACTTTAGGTCCCAAAAGAAGTAGAGTGTACTCTCTTAATCTATTTACTTAACCACTGAACGATACGGAGGTGTAAGATGAATATCACATTTCGATGGTACGGCCGCGGGAACGATACGGTCACACTGGATCATGTTAAACAAATTCCAGGAGTGAAGGGAATCGTTTGGGCGCTGCACCAAAAGCCTGTCGGGGAAGTATGGGATAAGGAAGAAATAAAGGCTGAAGTGGAGTACATTCAATCAAAGGGATTTCATGCAGAGGTTGTAGAAAGTGTGAATATCCATGAAGCGATCAAACTCGGCAATGAAGAACGCAATCGTTATATTGAAAATTATAAGCAAACGATCCGCAACCTTACTGAATTTGGAGTAAAGGTCATTTGCTACAACTTCATGCGTAAAAAAGGAGATAGCGTATGATTCCCGTGCATGAAACCTTAAACCATAAAACAGCGGTCATCACCGGCGGCAGCGGGGTCCTTTGTTCCGAGATGGCCCGTGAGCTCGCCCGCCACGGCATGAAAGTGGCAGTTCTGAACCGTACCGCTGAAAAAGGGCAAAAGGTTGTCGACGAGATCCGGCAGTCTGGCGGCACCGCTCTTTCTGTCTCCGCTGACGTTTTGAACCGGGAATCATTAGAAAAGGCGAAAGAGGAGATTTTAGAATGGTTTGGTTCCATCGATCTACTGATCAATGGGGCTGGAGGCAACCATCCCGATGCGATCACTGACTTTGAGACATACGACGAAGAAGCTTCAGGAAAATCATTTTTTGATATGGATGAGAACGGATTTTCCAACGTGTTCTCAACTAACTTTACCGGCACTTTTCTTGCATCTCAAGTATTCGGCAAGGCATTGCTGCAGGCAGAATCACCGGCTGTTATCAATATTTCATCCATGAGTGCTTACTCACCCATGACAAAGGTGCCTGCTTATAGTGCGGCAAAAGCATCGATCAATAATTTTACGATGTGGATGGCGGTCCATTTTGCGGAAACAGGCCTGCGTGTGAATGCGATTGCACCGGGGTTCTTTTTAACGACACAAAATCGCGGACTGCTTTTGAAGGAAAACGGAAGCTATACAGACCGGTCAAGTAAAATTATAGGAAGCACTCCGATGAAGAGGTTTGGGAAACCAAAGGACTTACTAGGAACGATGCTTTGGTTAGCGGATGAATCATACTCCGGATTTGTGACGGGTATTACTGTTCCAGTAGATGGTGGATTTATGGCTTTTTCAGGTGTGTAAAAAATAATTTTATTAATTTAATGCATAAAAGCGTTTACTTATTAAAGTGTTGTGGTATGATAGGGAGTATAATCGTTGGGATTAAACAATCTCTTGACACACCCCCTAATGAAATACCCTCATTGAGCAGCCGGATCCTTTTGATTCGGTTCTTTTTTTGTAAAAAAAAAGCGGAGTTTTCCCCGCTCCTTTATCCTTCAATTTTCAATGAAAGCAGACGATTTTCTCAAACTTCTCATCGGTCATGGTATCACCCAGGATCCCGCGATCAGGAGAACGATCAAATCTCATTCTGTACCAGTGTTCTGTCACGATTATTCTCCTGTTATCTCCCGTATGTTGAAGATCATATTGCGCTTCTTCCAGTAGATGGACGGCTGTATACAAATCATACATAAAATCCGCCAGTTTCTTCGCGAGGGCACTTTGCTGCTGACCATCTTGTTTTAATACATGTTCAAACAGTTCTTCCATTCGTTGAACTTCCATCTTTATTTGGGTTCGGAGCTGAAGAAGTTCTGAATTTTTGATTTGATCCATGGTTTGATACAAGTCTTCCATAAACGATACTGTTCCGCCCTTCTGAAGCGTTTTTAATACTTCGAGCGACTGGATGTTTGCGGTTCCTTCCCAAACCGGATTAACAATTGCATCCCGTAGAAGGCGAGGGGTAACATATTCTTCAATGTATCCATTGCCTCCATGCAGTTCAAGCGCCTCTTTGGCAGCGGATACACCTAGCTCGCTGCACCGGTATTTGGCTAGTGAAAGAAGGATCCTGAGGAGAGAGGTACTTTCAGGAGTTCCTTCATTGTAGGTATGCACACGGTCGAATAAAGAAATCATCTGAGCGGAGATTGACCATGCTGCTTCAATTTCAGTCATCATGTTCGTCAATGATTCCTGTACCATGGGATAAGAGATAACCGCTGCCCCGAATGCATTACGCTGGCTTGTATAGACGGCCGCTTCCAGATGTGCTCTTCTTGCAACGGCAAGACCTGCAAGAGAGGTGCCGAGCCTTGAAACATTCAGGGCTTCTGCCATGTATTTAAAGCCGTTCTCTTCTTCACCAATGAGATAACCTACCGCTTCGTTTAAAATGAGTTCACCACTGGCGACTGCCCGGACACCCAGTTTATCCTTAAGCCTTCTTATCGTTACCTTGTTTTTTGTCCCATCTGACAGTGTCCTTGGCACGATAAAAAGTCCGAGTCCCTTTGTAGATGGTTTTTCGCTGACTCTTGCGAGGGCAATGGCAATTTCGGCATCACAATTGCTCGCGAACCATTTTTCCCCTGTCAGGAGATAGTGGTCGCCGTGTTTAACTGCAATGGTTTGGGTTGCTCCCACATCTGACCCGCCTTGTATCTCGGTTAAAAATGTCGCTCCTTGAGCGTGTACTTCAGGATCGGTAGAGGACAGGCGGGAAAGGTAATCGTTCTTTTGCTGAGTGGATCCGAATTTTTCAAGAACGAAAGCAACGGACTGTGAAAGTCCTACAGGACAAGTGAAGCCATTTTCAGCTTCACACAGCAAATAAAGCAGAATGGAGTTCACCATGAAAGGAACCTTTTCAGGGGCGTTATCATCATAGCGATAAGATACGACGCCTGTTCCATAACCGTCCTTTATCGTTTGCAAATATCCCTCGTTATACCAGACTTCATTGATTTCTTCCCCTTTGCGGTTATAACGGATCAGTTTCGGAGCTCCATCGCGATCGGTATGTACAGCCCGCTGATCAATTGGGCCAGAAGCAAGCTCTCCTGTTTTTTGAAAGGCGGATTCAACATATGTAAACATCGGAACTGATAAATAACGTTTCGCATAGCGGACAAGGATCGGATCGTCATTATACCAATTGGCTTCATTTCCTTCCTTCCATTTTGTATAGTCGATACGGTCGCTGTTCTTTAAACTGTTTTTCACGTGTCACATCTCCTTTACGAGCTGTTTTAAGATTTTACCGTTGGCATTGTACGGCAGTTCAGTAACAAAACTGTATGTACGTGGGCACTTATATTCAGCTAGATGAACAGACAAAAAGCTTCTAAGTTCACCTTCTGAGACCTCTGAATCTTCTTTTCTTACAATAACAGCCTTGATGGTTTCGCCCCACTCCTGATCTTGAATCCCTACAACGCATGCTTGAAGGACATCCGGATGCTTCGTCAGAGTTTCTTCGATCTCGCGAGGATACACGTTGACACCACCGGGAATGATCATGTCTTTTTTTCGGTCGACGATGAATAGATAGCCGTCTTCGTCACGATAAGCAATGTCACCGGAATAAATCCACCCTTCACGAAGGATATCGTCTGTGGCGTCTTTGTTATTGAAATAGCCGGACATCACACTGTCACCTGCTAAAATAATTTCACCGTATTCACCAGGAGCAGTTTCTGTTCCATCATCATTGATGACTTTCATCTCCATATTTACTACCGGGGTTTTACCAATGCTTCCTGGTTTATGTTCATGTTCCTCCGGGCGCAAAAGGGACCCGTTCGGCCCGGCTTCCGTTAAGCCGTAAACCTGGTAGAAGTTTTTGTTATGAAAGGCTTTTGTCACAAAATGATAGGAAGCAAGAGGCATGGCTCCGCCGCCATAGGCGAATACCCGCATGCTGGATAGATCATAATTCGATAGGGAAGGTTCTTTGGCTGCAAGCAAATAGGCGATGGGAGAGGCAAAGGTGAATGTCGTTTTTTCTTGATGGATCCTTTGGAGAAAGTTCTGAGGTGTGAAATCTCCAAGAACATGAGAAGCACCGCAATAAAGCCCGCCCATGAAAAAACAATTTAGTGGAGCGGAATGGGAAAGAGGCATTTGTGAAAGGATGCGGTCATTGTGGGATAAATGGAATTCTATTGCGATCCCCAAGGCAACAGAGGAAACCTGGGCATGAGTGAGCATCACTCCTTTTGGAAGACCCGTCGTTCCTGAAGTGAGCATGATCTCACAAATCTCGTTCGTATCAATCGAGAAGTTCAGATTATCGGATGAGAGGGAGTGGGATTGGTTAACGGCATGTTCCAAGGAAACCGCCAGATGTGGTAATACTATAGTCTCCTGTGAAACGCATGACTGAAAAGATTGCTCATAAAGGATTCCTCTGCAATCCATCCTTTCTAAAATAGAATGGACCTCGGTCGACTTGAGCCGTGTGTTGAGAGGAACAGGAATGGCTCCCGCTTTTAATAAAGCAAAATACGCATAGAAGAAATGCTCATTGTTTCGCGACATGATCGCCATTCGTTCGTTCTTCCTGACGCCGTTTTCAATCAGTAGTCGGGCAAGCTGATTGGCTTTGCCATTCATATCGCTGTATGTCAATCGTGCTGTACCAGAAATAAATGCTTCTTTCGTTGGGAACTTCCGGGCGTTTAGTTCCAAGAACCCGTGAATGGTCATCTCGACGGCCACCTTTACTAGTAATTTAACGTCATCGTCTTTTCCAAGGTGTTAACTAACTGTTTGACATCATCTTATCCAATTCCTCTATTTTCTTAAAGGCTGATCGATATAAAAAAATGCCTATGGAACGCGAAAGTGTGTACTTACAATCATTCCAAATCTGTAACTTAATGACTCTCAAAGTGACGTAGGAGTAAGAGTCAGGCCTTTTATTTGTATTTTTCACAAGGAAATCCTTAATAAGTGGTGAATTAATAGTTTTGTAGAAAAATGTCACAGGTTTCTGCAAATGAACAGAAAGGAATGAAGAGATGGGGTTTTCTGTAACGTGTGATGGACAGCAGTATCATTTAGAAGATTTAAAGTTTGTAGAAGAAAAAGAACGTCATGGAAAAACATTTATTTTACGTTGTTTTACGTATGAATCTCAGAACTTCAGAGTGGAGTACTTCAAGAAATTATACACTGGCTCTGGGGTACAGGAACTTTGGAATACCGTTAAGAATATCTCAAAGGAGATATTAAGAATTGATAGGATAGACAGTATTAATGAATGGATCCCAACAGCTTCTGAACTAACCTGCTTCAAGAGTGGTTGGGGAAATGAATATCAGCCTTTTAAAACAATAATAAATGAAGAAGTAATTCTGGAGAATCGGTTGGGCCGGTCTTCAGCGTCCGTTCATCCCTTTGTTTTTTTGAACACTGAAAGCAGTGTTCGAATGGTTACGGTCGCCTGGTCCGGAAACTGGGTGCTGCGTTTTCAGCCCAGCATGAAAGGTGTCCATCTCAGTGGAGGACTTTCAGATTGGGAGTTTTACAAAGAGTTGTTTCCAGAGGAAGATATGGAAAGTGTTCGTATCCTTACTATTGAATCAGACTGCCACGACATGAATGAGATGGCTGTTCGATTTAACCGCTGGGCAAGGGAGTTTTGGATTCCTGCCAACAAAGAATTAGATAATCCTCTAGTGGAATGGAATCATTGGTGGACCTATGAAGACAGTGAAATCAATGAGAACATCTTTAAAGAGAATGCTGCTATTGCACAATCTCTTGGAATCGATGTCTGCACATTGGATGCCGGATGGTTTGGTCCGCCGGATGGCCACTCAGAATGGTTTGATTGGCGGGGTGATTGGGATAAAGTAAACACAGATCGTTTTTCTTCAGGGATAAGAGCGTTAAGTGATGAAGTCCATGAAAGAAACATGAAGTTCGGTTTCTGGTGTGAAATTGAAGGACTGGGGAAAAAGGCAGCAATCGGCTCCAGACGTGAAGATTTTATTGCTAAACGAGACGGAGAGCCTCTTGGTTACATTTGTTTCGGAAATGTGGAAGCACAAGATTGGGCCCTTTCAGTCCTGGACCGTTTAATTATCGACTATCAGTGTGATTGGCTCAAATTAGACTTTAATCTTGATCCTCACGCAGGATGCAGCCGTACAGATCATGGACATGGCGCTGGAGATGGACTGTTTGAGCATTACCTTGGCTACTACAGAGTATTGGATATGATTCGAAAAAAGCATCCTCATGTTATTTTAGAAAATTGTTCATCCGGGGGCTTGCGGACAGATTTGGGAATCATGAAGCATAATCATGTGAATTTTTTAAGTGACCCTGACTATTTGCTCCACCAGCTTCAGGTATTTTGGGCTTCAAGCTTGTTATTGCCCCCTTCTGCTTGTTTGCATTTTGTCTGGTCTCAATCCAAACCGAATGTGAACGGTGATTATGCTTTTCCGCCACTGAGGCTGAATGAGTGTACGGAAAAAGAGATAGCATTTCATATGAGGACAGCTATGATTCATCGTTTGGGTCTCTCTCATCCATTGCCAGAATGGAAAGAACGAGTAAGGCAGGAAGTGAAAAAAAACATCAAGTTTTATAAGGAAAAGGTATTTCACTTTGTGCAGAACGGGGACCTATATCGTTTAAATGAACAATGCAACCGTGATGAAAATGATAATAAGATAAGTTATGGTGGCTTTCAATATGTATTGTCGGATGAGGATAGGAGTCTCGTCTTCTATTTTTCAATCGATGAGCAACAGGAAGAAATAAAGTTAAAATGCAAAGGGCTTAACTCAATGTCAGAATACATCGTTACGGATATGGATAGTGGACATTCGATCATACGGAGCGGGGAACAGCTTCTTCAAGAGGGAATGACTGTATCGAAACACGGTAAGAGTGAATCATCTGTCTTCATGATTCAAGCGATTAAAAGTTTCTGAAAATTAAAAATAAATATTGATAACGCTTTCAATATTGCGTTATAATTTTTGTAGCATTACCAAAACGTTTTGGAGGAAATGGAACTTGACCACGATAAAAGACATTGCCAAAAGGGTCGGACTTTCCATTACAACAGTTTCCCGCGCGCTTAATGATTATTACGATGTCAGTGAAAAAACAAAACAAAGAGTTAAGCAAGCGGCCAGAGATTTGAACTACAGTCCGAACTCCATTGCCCGCAGCCTAGTAATGAAGAAAACAAGAACAATCGGACTTCTCGTCTCTGAAATGTTCAGGGAGGGGGTAAAGGATAACTTTACTTATGAAGTCCTTTGCGGAATCAATGATTGTTCGGGACAGCATGACTATGATTTAGTGCTGTTCAGTACCAGTTCCGCCAAACAGAAAGTAAAAACGTATGCTCAAGTTTGCAGGGAAAGAAGAGTAGACGGGGTGATTATTTCCGGAATAAAAACCAATGACACTTATCTTAAAGAAGTTGTAACAAGTGATATCCCATGTGTACTCATTGATATTCCCATCCGTTCAGACAAAGTCGGCTTTATTACAACTGATAGTGTTCTTGGAGCAAAGACCGCTGTTGAATATTTAATTGAGTTAGGCCATAAGAACATTGGGTTCATGAACGGACACGATTTTGCTTTTGTCAGCAAGAATCGATTAGAAGGATACTCGCAGGCTCTGCTTGAGAATGAAATCATCGTTCGGAGCGAATGGATTGCCAATGGGGCTTTTTCAGAAGTTATAGCCGAAGAAAAGGCGTTGCAGATGCTTCAGAACCATCCAGAGATCACAGCAATATTTTGTGCAAGTGATTTAATGGCTTTGGGAGTCATAAGGGCGGCAAAAAAATTAAATCTTCAGATGCCGGATGAACTATCCATTATCGGCTATGACGATATTGTTTTGGCATCCTATGTTACTCCTGCTCTAACTACAATCTCTCAAGATAAATACCAGATGGGCTATCAAGCAGCTGAAATGCTAATCAGTATACTGGAGAACCAAGTGGAGCCTCATCAAAGAGTTCTAAACAGCAAACTAGTTATAAGAGAATCAACTGCATCCATCCTTTAAATGAGGGGCAGTCTCTTCTAAAAATCCGAAACGTTTTCGAGACAACTATACATATTATACTAACGCATAAACCCGAAACGTTTTGGGTTTTCCGGTTGTCCGTGGTTTAACCACTAACAATATAAAAATGGATTGAAGGGGGAACAACAAAATGAAAAAAGCCGGAAAGATGCTTTTAACCATGTCTCTAGCGGCAGGACTAATGTTAACTGGCTGCAGCAAGGACACCAGTACGGATGCCAAAGGCGACCAGATCACCCTGAGAGTTGGAACATGGGAAGGCGGAGAAGGCCAGGCCTTGCAGCAAAAAGTCGCCGATTCCTATATGAAGAAACATCCGAATGTGAAAATTGAAATTGAATCGGTCCCTGATCAGTACGGTACGAAGCTTCTGACGCAGATTGCAGGCGGAGACGCTCCTGATATCTTTCAAGTTGGTGATGGCGACATCAGGCTTTATATGGAAAAAGGCGCTTTTGAAAATCTCTCCGACTATGCCAAAGGAAAAAACGGGATTAATTATGACGATTATTACCAAAACGTTTTAGATGTAGGAAAGATTGACGGTGAACTGTATACGCTTCCAAAGGATTACAGCACGCTTGCCGTTTACTACAACAAGAAAATGTTTGATGAAGCCAAGATTCCTTATCCCAAAAAAGGGTGGACGTGGGATGATTTTTACGCCACAGCTAAGAAATTAACCAAAAAGGAAAATGGCAACATTGTTCATTGGGGAACGGAGATGGGCGGAGCTGAACAGCGCTTCCTAATTCCGCTTCTATACGGATATGGTGGCAGCTTTATCAGCAATGACGGAAAGAAGTTTGAAGGATATTTAAACAGCTACGGTTCAAAAGACGCGCTGAACTTCTACCATGATATGTACTTTAAAGACAAGATAGTACCTACGACCTCTGATTCGGAAGCATTTAAAGGTGTAGATCTTTTTGGAGCTCAAAAAACCGCGATGGCCCTAGGTGGACGATGGCCGATCATGGACTATCGAAAAAATCCAGATTTGAAATTCGGAACTGTGGATGTACCTAAAGGACCTAAGGGTGAAGTAAACAGTATCTTTTATGCAGGCTATGGATTGTATTCTAAGTCTGAACACAAAAAAGCAGCATGGGATTACCTAAAGTACCTTACAGGTGCTGAAGGCGGTAAAGTATTTGCCGACCATGCTTTTACAGCTGTTAAGAAAGTTGCTGAAGAAAAAGGTCAAACAACAGACAAGGACTTTAAACCGTTTGTAGATGGGATTCAAAATGTTCAAATGTTCCCTGAAAGAATCAGTCCTTACTATCAAGCGACTGGCAGCAAGGAAGTAGCTAACTTGATGGAACGATTCATGCTTGGCAAAAAAATGAACATTGATAAAGAGTTGGATCAGGCGGCTAAAAATTCTGATGAAGAGTTAGGTAAAGCACAAAAATAAGAGGATTATGGAATCAATAGATTGAGGTGGGTCAATGACAGACTCACCTTAATCAGTAGATGAGAGGTGAAATCATGCATAGAGAATCTAATTTGAATACTGTTACTGAACGTCCGCTGATCTATCAGGCAAAAACGAAAAAAAGATGGCTGAATTCAGAGAGAAAAGAAGGACTCACCTTTTATTTACTCATTTCTCCTTGGCTGCTCGGTTTTCTTTTTTTCATTTTGGGTCCGATGATTGCTTCTCTATATATCAGCTTTACAGACTGGGATCTATTGACGCCTGCCAAATGGACAGGCCTCGATAATTATGTAAAAGCCTTTACAGGCGATCCTTTATTCTGGCAGGCACTCAAAGTAACCATGATTTATTCATTGTTCTCCGTTCCTATTGGCCTGATTGTTTCACTTGGGGTGGCAATGTTGCTGAATCAGGCTGTACGGGGGATGAGCATCTTTAGAACGATCTATTACCTCCCTGCGGTCGTAAGTGGAGTATCAGTAATGGTTCTTTGGATGTACATTTTTAATCCCCAGATTGGACTTTTAAATACCGTCCTTGGTTATTTTGGAATCAAGGGGCCTGGCTGGATCTTTGACCCTAAGTGGGCGTTGTTGTCTATTGTCATCATGAGTTTATGGGGTGTAGGCGGCGGTATCATAATCTGGCTCGCTGGTCTCAATGGCATACCAGATTATTTATATGAAGCTGCTGACCTTGATGGAGCAAGCAAGTTTCAAAAGTTCATGCATATTACGGTTCCGATGCTCACTCCGACCATCTTTTTTAACTTAATTACCGGTATTATTGGTGCGCTGCAAACCTTTGGCGAGGCATATGTGATGACCAAGGGAGGACCTTTAAACTCCACCTTGTTCTTTAACTACTATTTATTCCGAAAAGCATTTGAAGAATTTGATATGGGCTATGCTTCTGCCCTTGCTTGGATTTTATTTATCATCATCTTCATTTTTACCCTGCTCGTCTTTCGATCTTCCGCCTTATGGGTGCATTATGAAGGAGAAAAGAGGTAACGGCGATGTCAACTTCAGTAATTCATAAAGCAAAGAACCATGATAAGAAAAAATTGAAAGCATCAAAGATCATCGGACAGCTCATTGTTTATTCGTTACTCATATTAGGAGCCATCGTGATGCTCATTCCGTTTTTCTGGATGGTCTCTGCCTCCTTAAAGGAATCTTGGCAGGTCTTTTCGTTTCCTCCGAAATGGCTTCCGGATCCAATCCGGTGGGATAACTATGTGACGACGTTTCAGTCTCTTCCATTTGGAAAATGGCTCGGAAATACAGTGATCATTACAGTGAGCACGATCATTGGCACGCTGCTTTCCTGTACCGTTGTCGCTTATGGTTTTGCGCGGTTCCGAGCAAAAGGCAAGAATGTCCTTTTCTTGGTCATGCTCGCTACAATGATGCTGCCGACCGCTGTAACGATGATTCCCGTCTTTTACTTATTTAAGAGTTTAGGTTGGATTAATACATTTCTGCCGCTAATTGTTCCCGCTTTCTTTGGAAATGCCTTTTTTATCTTTCTTTTGCGGCAATTCTATATGTCTATCCCAACAGAGCTGGAAGACGCAGCAAAAATTGATGGCCTTGGAACGCTCGGTATCCTATGGAAAATCATTGTGCCTTTAACCATGCCAGCGCTGATAACGGTAGCCATTTTTCAGTTTAATGGGGCATGGAATGATTTTATGGGCCCGCTGCTTTATTTAAGCAAGCCCGACCTTTATACACTAGCTTTGGGAATCAATTTCTTTAAAAGCCAGAATGATGTTCAATGGAACTATTTAATGGCCGCATCCGTTGTTACAATGCTGCCATCACTTATTCTTTTCTTTGTAGGACAGAAATATTTTATTGAAGGCATCTCGCTGTCTGGCGGAGTAAAGGGCTAACTACGGCAAGGGGGAAGCAATATGACTATTAAGGAACAGCAATTGAATGATCCTGCAGTAAATGATTTTATCGAAAGAAAAAAAGAAATGTTGTCGGATCTGTACATTTGTGCCGGCGACCGAAGCTATATAGTGGGAGCACAAAGTGGGTTGTTTCCCGATTTTGGGCATCACGTTAAGGATGAAATGGGAGGTGTGTGGACGCATCCGATCAAACTATTGGACGGATACTGGCTGCATCTCCAAGAAACGGACTCAACTCATGGGTTCTGGCTCGAGGAAGCAGACGTCTTTCATAACTATCCTTTTTACAATGAGCATGAATATATGATTAAGGAACGTGAACTGACAGTCATCAGAAGGCAGTTTTGTCCGGATCAAACAGAAGGTGCGGTCGTCACCTATGAAGTTACGAATCAATCAGACAAAAGGCGGGTATTTCAAGCTTCTTTCTTAGGTAGAACGGACTTAAGCCCTGTCTGGTATTCCGATCAAATCGGAATACAGGATGGAGAAGATGCCGGTGAATTGGATGAAGAGAACGATGTCTTCATAGGATCCGATACGTTGAACCCATGGTATGTTGTGTTCGGCTCCGACAGGCCACTCGTTAAAAATAAAATAGAACGTTCTCTTTTTGGTCCTGAGCATACGGCTGGGCAAGGGATTTCGGGTCAGCTAACCTATGAGTCTTTCGAAATCAGCCAAGGTGAAACAATTACCTTAACGTTTTTTGTAGCAGGATCCAACCAATCGGCAGAAGCGGCACTAAAAACGTTCAGTAACATGAAAGAACATTCAAAAGAGTTGTTTGAAACAAAGAAAACACGCTATAACGAGATGCTCAGCAAAACAGCTATCTCCATTCCTGATAAGCAGCTGGAAAAGGTGTTCAATTGGAACAAGTTTAATATGGATTGGCTGACAATGGAAGTCGAGGGATTAGGCCGAGGGCTGGCTGCCGGCCATCCAGAGTACTCGTGGTGGTTCGGTTGTGACAGCAGCTACGCTCTGCTGGGTAACCTTCCACTTGGCAACCTGGAATTAGCGCAAGAAACCTTATCACTCCTTCAAAAAGTATCAGAAACAGAAAACGGGAACGGCCGCATCGTTCATGAGATCCTGACGAGCGGAGCCGTAGCAAATAAAGGTAATACCCAAGAAACACCGCATTTTATTAAATGTGTATGGGAAACATTTCTTTGGACGGGTGATAAGGATTTCATAAAGATGATGTATCCGTCAGTAAAAAAAGGCATTAAGTGGCTGTTTGAAGAGATGGATCCTGATCATGATCTGCTTCCGGAAGGATATGGAATCATTGAAATCGAAGGATTAAACGTTGAATTAATCGATACAGCGGTCTATACGTATGAAGCGTTGCGTACAGGAGCATTGATGGCCGAGCTGATGGGTGAAAAGGATACAGCTCTTCATTATCAACAAATAGGTAAACAGCTTGGCGAGATTATTAACCGTGACTTTTGGCTGGAAGATGAAGGTCTCTACGCTGATGCGATGGCAACACCAGATCTGGTTCTTGAAAAAATAGATTTGTACATCAACAATGCGAGAGAAGGCGGTTCCGATCAAGCTGCAGCAGAATTACAAGAAATGAAAGAAAAGATGTCAAAACTAGATGGAAATGTGCAGCAGCCTTGGCTTTTTAAAAACTGGGTGATCAATACGCCGATGGAAACAGGGCTTGCTCCAAGAGTACAGGCGATCAAAGCCTTGGACCGGATGGGAACCAATGAATTCACCGGACCGTGGGGTACATATCTATCAGGTATGTACCGTACGCATATGATGACGATCTCTACAAGCGTCCAGGCGGTGGCGGAATGCCGGTATGACCGAATAGATGAAGCGTTAAAGTTTGTTAATCTCATAGCAAGCACATTCAATAAAAGACTGCCTGGATCGATTCATGAAATGTCTCCAGATTACGGATGCTTCGTACAGGCATGGACGTCCTATGGCATAGTATGGCCGCTGCTGACTCATATCTTTGGCATTCAGCCGAGAGCGTATTGGAAAGAAGTGACCATAAGGCCCCGTCTTCCACAAGGCTGGGATACGTTATCGGTGAGGAATGTACAAATTGGGCTCGGAGAGAAACAGAACGAATGCGATATTTCCATTACACAAAATGAGAAAGAAACGGTTTATGAGATTGCAATGAAAAATAAAGGATGGAAAATTCTTTTAGATCTTCCGATGGATTCTAATCAATCCATATACTTGGATGACAAAGAAGTCATTGTTGATCCTCAGCAGCGGATTGAAATTCAGCAGGCAGAGAAGCATGTGGTACGTGTCATGAGACTATGATGGACACTGAGGATATAAAGTAAGGAGTGGCAGTTGTGGAAAAAGGATACATTGGGAAACTTTATCATATGTGTGAATGGGTCATGAGGATTGCTTATTTGAACATACTTTGGCTGGCATTTACATTGGCGGGGTTTGTTCTTTTTGGATTGTTTCCTTCAACCATCGCCATGTACACCGTGACAAGAAAATGGGTACAAGGCAACACGGATATCAAACTGTTCCATTTGTTTTGGCAGACATATCGCAAAGAACTCTTCAAGTCTCAAAAGATCGGGCTTGTGCTTATGGCCGCTTTGCTGCTGTTTGTCCTAGATTACAAGTTTTACATGAACCAGACTTCTACAGCCTTGGTTTATGCAAAGATCATTTGGTTCGCGTGTGTCGTATTGTTCGGTACGTTCAACCTTTATTTTTTCCCTGTGTATGTTCATTACCAATGCAAACCATTGCAGTATATAAAGAACGTTTTCCTGATTGCCGTCATGTTCCCGCTCCATAGCTTTCTGCTCTGGTGCGGAGCACTTTTCATCCTGCTGTTTATCTACAATTTCCAAGGCCTCTCGTTATTCTTCAGTAGCAGTGTCCTCGCGTTTTGGATTACACTCGTCACTCACAATGTTTTTTCAAAAATCAATGTTAAAGGCGCTGTTCAAGAAGGCCGATCACTGACAATTGGTACCGAATAATTTAAAACCCTCTTCCATTACACTCAATCGGTGTTTAGGATGAGGGTTTTTTCATTTAAAGTAAAAATGCTTCATAAGTCACGCGTTTAAATTATTAAGTATCCATGAAATGACCTAGGAAAATCCCTTGCAGCAGTAAGCGAAATAGAAACTGAGAGGAAGGAGAAGCTAGGAATTTCGGATTAAATCCCAAATATTAGTTATTTATTTGGACCCGCATTATAATATCTATATTGTGGCTCTTTTCAAAATTTATAAAAAAGTGGCGGGTGAGATTGTGGAAACATTCCGAAAATTGAAAGCATTTTATTGGCCCTACAAAAGGTACTTCATCTGGTCAGTCCTAACACTCATTATCTTAACGGGCATGACAGTCATCTATCCGATGGTGCTTCAATATACGATAGATCATGTCATTTTGAAAGGAAAGTACGAAAATGTGCCTAAGCTTGCCTTCGCCTTCGTTGTCCTGATGGCAGCCAAAGGTGGATTCACCTTTATTAATCAGTATCTTGGCGATCTATTCGGTGTCAGTGCGGTCTACCGGCTGAGGAAAGCATTGTATGAAAAACTGCAGTTCTTGCCTTTTGGTTATTACGATAATGCCAAAACCGGTGATCTTATGTCCCGGCTCACTGCAGATGTTGAAGGTTTTCGTTTCTTCCTCTCTTTCGGCTTTGCACAGTTGATCAATTTTGTCTTTCTCATTGGTTTCAGCTTAATGGTAATGTTCTATTACTCCGTCCCGCTTGCTTTTGTTACGTTAGGTGTACTTCCGTTTTTAGTTATTGTCGTCTACCGATTTGATAAAGCGGTTCACCCTGCATTTCAAGCTATACGTAAGTCAATGGGGGACTTGAATACCAAGGTACAGGAAAATGTCAGCGGGATGCAGACGGTAAAGTCACTATCCAGAGAAGATTTCGAGATTGGCAAGTTTATGTCTTCCAACAAAAACTATAAGGATAAACAAATTTTTACGGCTGGCATCTGGGCAAAATACTTTCCGCTCATGGAGCTGATCGGCAATCTTTGTGTCGTCTTTCTTTTATCGTATGGAGGCTATCTTGTCATTCAAGGGAAGCTAATGCCTGGGGAACTCGTTGCTTTTTTTAGTTTGGTCTGGTATATCATCGGACCCATTATGGGGTTGGGATTTATCATTAATACCTTTTCACAATCCAAAGCGTCCGGTGAACGATTAGTAGAACTCTTGGATCAACCTGGAGAGCTCAATCATCAATCTGAAGCGATTGAAAGCATCGAAGGAGATATCGAATTCAAAGGGGTTACGCATCGATACGGAGCAGAGGAGGATCCCCCACTTGAGGACATTTCATTTCATGCGAAGAAGGGTCAGATTATTGGGCTGATGGGAGCGACTGGTTCCGGCAAGACAACACTCACCCAGCTCATTTCCAGATTTTACGAATCTCAAGCCGGCGAGATCCTAATTGACGGTAAACCGATTTCTACATTTGATCCGATTAAACTTCGTCAGCATATTGGCGTTGTTTTTCAAGAATCTTTTTTATTCTCCTCAACCATCAAAGATAACATCTCATACGGTGACCCAAATGCTGAAATGGACCGCATTATCGCAGCGGCAAAACAGGCACAGGCGCATGATTTTATTATGGAGCTTCCACAGCGGTATGAAACGCAGCTTGGAGAACGCGGCCTTGGCCTTTCCGGTGGCCAAAAACAGCGAATTTCCATCGCGAGAGCGCTTCTTGTTAATCCGAGCATCCTCCTGCTAGATGATGCAACGAGCGCCGTTGATATGGAAACCGAATTTAAGATTCAGCAGGCTTTCCAAGAAGTTATGAAGGACCGAACGACATTTATCATCGCTCACCGCATCTCTTCCTTGAAGCATGCGGATGAAATTTTAGTGCTTGAGAACGGAAGAATTGCAGCAAGAGGAACTCATGAGCAGTTACTCGAGCAAGAAGGAATGTATAAACGTACGTATGAATTTCAATACAAGGACAGGGAAGCACTCCAAGCCAAACGAGTGTCAGCGGGGTATTGTTCATGGTAAAACGAAAAAAAGAACGATTCTTTTATTCCAGCGAACCGCCCATCGATAAGCCGTTTAATTGGGGGCTCATGACCCGGCTGTTCGAATATATGAGCCCATATAGAAAATCACTGCTGCCAAAAGCGGTCATCGCTATGCTGCTAACGACAGGAATCCGGCTCGTCGTCCCTATTTTTATCGGAGTCCTGACTTTCGACCATGCGATCAAAAATAAAAACACCCCATTGCTCATTGAGCTGATCACGGCCATTGCTGTCATGTACATTGTTTCGTGGGTTGCCAACACGTACCGGATCAGGTGGATGAATGAACTGGGCCAGCTCGTCATCTGTGACATCCGACAGCACTTGTTTAAGCATATCCAGCGGCTCTCGCACCGTTTCTTTGATCAGCGGTCAGCAGGTTCCATACTGGTGCGTGTGATCAATGATGTAAATTCACTTCAGGACTTGTTTACGAACGGCGTCATCAATGTCCTGATGGATTTAATTTTGCTTGTCGGGATCATAGTTCTTATGTTTGTCTACAGCCCGCCGCTTGCACTGGCTATTATGGTGGTTGTCCCGCTTATGTTTGTCATCTCAACGAGCATACGCCGCCGGATCCGCCGTTCCTGGCAGGTGGTCCGTGCCCGGCAGGCAAAGATTAACTCTCATCTGAATGAGAGTATTCAAGGCATTAGGGTGACTCAGTCCTATACCCAGGAACAAGAGAATATGAACTTCTTTGACGGTATCAATAACGACAACCTGCTGAGCTGGAAACAGGCAACAAGGCTAAACGCCATGTTCCGCCCCTTTGTGGACGTATCGAACGCCATTGGGACCGTCATTCTAATCTGGTATGGATCACATTTAATCCAGCAAGGCTCTCTCGAGATGGGGGTATTTGTTTCTTTTGCCTTTTACCTTGGCATGTTCTGGGAGCCGATATCAAGACTTGGCCAAGTGTATAATCAGCTTCTCGTAGGTATGGCGTCTTCAGAACGTATTTTTGAATTCTTGGATGAAAGACCGAATGTGGCAGAAATTACGAATCCAGTGGAACCGGATGACGTCCGGGGGAAAGTGGTATTTAAGGAAGTGGAGTTCTCTTACGATGGCAAGCGGAAGGCACTGAACGGTATTGACCTGAATATTAAAGCAGGTGAAACGGTTGCGTTCGTCGGCCATACGGGCTCAGGAAAATCAACCATTGCCAACCTGATCTGCCGATTCTATGACGCTACTTCAGGGTCCGTTGAAATTGATGATATCCCTATTAAACATTTAAAGCTTGAAAGCCTTCGCCAACAGGTAAGTATTGTACTGCAGGACACGTTCATCTTCTCTGGTACCATCATGGAGAACATTCGATTTGGCCGGCCGGGAGCGAGCGATGAAGAGGTTCAAAGAGCAGCAGAAGCCGTCGGTGCGAACCTCTTTATTAACAAATTGAAGGATGGCTACCATACGGAGGTAGAAGAGCGGGGGAATGTCCTGTCTGTTGGAGAGCGGCAGTTATTATCCTTTGCGCGTGCCTTGCTCGCAAATCCGCGCATCCTTATTCTAGATGAGGCAACCGCGAGTATTGATACAGAAACCGAAGTCAATATACAAAAAGCGCTGAAGACCCTTCTTGCAGGGAGAACGGCCATTATTGTTGCCCACCGGCTTTCCACCATTCGTGAGGCCGATAACATCATCGTGCTCGATCACGGAAACATTATAGAACAAGGAAGCCACGAGGAGCTGATGGAGCTCGAGAAGGAATATTACCGGCTGGTCCTCTCACAGTTTAAAAGACTTGAAGTTGGGTAGATCTATGTGGCTATTAAAGCCTTTGCAAAAGAGTATATAAAAAGCCTTTTTCTGTAACGTCAGAGAAAGGCTTTTTATATTATTTTTAGTTAGTCATTTTTAGCTACCAAGTAAAACGATAGAAAACGTATTATTAAATAGATAAGTTGAAAAATAACTATGTTACACTAGATTTAAAATTAATTAGCAAAATGATAAGCGCTCCTTTTTTATTTTAACCTATAAGAAAAGAGGTTGATCAATGATTGCTTTATACAAAGTGGATAAAGAGCTGGGGGAATTCATTACTCACATATTAATAAAGAGTGGCATTCAAACATCCTCATTTCATTCAAGAAAAACAGTCATAGATCATATTATGAATCCATTTGTCCTTATTACCCCTTCCATCTATTTAAACGAGGTTGAATCATTTTCGATTCCCATTGTCCCCTTGTCCTTGCACTTAAGTGATTTTAAAAAAACGATAGACGAGTACGATCTTCTTGGAAAAAACCCACTCATTATCGTATCAAATGATGAAAAAAAATGGCTGGATAATGAGAATCAAATGATTTACAATAAAACATTTGAAATTTGCAGCAAAGACAACATCGATTTTGGAAATGCAAAGATAAACACATCTTTCCTAATTCCTTCTTGGGAAAGTCATCTGCCCATTGCCCAACAAACAAAAGAGAACCTATATTATGTTCAACCATCAATGGATACCGTATTTTCCTCTATAAGACAGGCAATAAATCTCTTGGGTGTCACCAGAGAGATGTTCAAAGAAAAATACCAGGTACAAGCCATCGCCGATTCTGCTCATGATGGATTAATAGCGGTAGACCGCCAAGGGAAAATAACTCTAACCAATGAAAATGCAAAAAAGTATTTAGGACTTGAAGGTGAAGTCGTTGGAAAGTACATAACGGAATTTATTCCGCACTCGGATATGCTTAGAGTGCTCCAGACTGGAAGGAAAGAAATAGGGGATGTTGCTAAGATTCTCGATCGGCAAATTATTATTAATCGTTTTCCAGTCATTCTTAACCATACTGTGGTAGGAGCTGTATCTAATTTTAAGGAAATCACTGACCTGCAAAGGCTGGAAATGAAACTAAGGAAAAAGTTGCATGATAACGGATTAGAAGCTAAATATAGACTCGAGGATATTATTGGAGAGGAAAAAGAGATCCGTGAGGCCAAAGAACAAGCAAAGATCTTTTCGAAAACAGATGCAACGGTTCTAATTACAGGAGAGTCTGGAACAGGTAAGGAATTATTTGCTCAAGGGATCCATCTGGAAAGCAGCCGTGCTATTGGTCCTTTTGTTGCTGTTAATTGTGCAGCTTTTCCTGAAAGTCTCCTGGAGAGTGAATTGTTTGGCTATGAAGAAGGAAGTTTTTCAGGTGCAAGAAAAGGCGGTAAACAAGGACTCTTCGAATTAGCACATGGAGGGACCCTGTTTTTGGATGAAATTGGCGAAATGCCCTTGCAGATACAGGCGCACCTTTTGCGTGTTCTTCAGGAAAGGTCTGTACGCAGAATTAGCGGACAACGAACGATTCCTGTTAATGTTCGAATTATTGCAGCCACAAATTCAAATATTGAAGAAGGAATTACCAAGAAGAAATTTAGGACAGATTTATATTATAGGTTAAATGTACTTTCTCTTGAATTGCCAGCTTTACGAAATAGACTGGGGGATATCCCTTTACTTACCGGACATTTTATTGAGCAAATCAACGAAATGCATCGCAAGCAAATAGTAAAAGTTGAAGAAGATTTTATTTCTGTTTTGCAGCATTACCACTGGCCGGGTAACATCCGTGAATTAAGAAATGTCTTGGAGCGAATTGTTTTACTGCAAAAAGGAACAGAAATTTTGGCTGAAGATGCTTCCTTTTTTTACCCTAAGCTTAGGAAGAACAACACAAGAACAATAGAGAGCAGTGCAATAACAATAAAAGAGAGTGAAAAAGAGTTAATTCAAGGAGCACTTCAAAAATATGAGAGCAAAGCAGAGGCAGCAAATGCTCTTGGGATTGACCGGTCAACTCTTTGGAGGAAAATGAAAGAATACCGATTATGATGTTTTATTTTGAAACGTTTGTTGTAAAACGCGACAAAAATTCTCTTCGCATACTATTTTTTTACGTGATAAGTTCAGAAAATTTAAAATTAACAGAATTGGCACGAAACTTGCAAAGTAATTATCATTAACAGAACAAAATGAGGTGATAACTTGAAGCATTTTTCGATTGCCGCCATACCTGGAGATGGAATTGGGCCTGAAGTGATGGCAGAAGGGTTAAAAACATTAAAAAGGATTGAGGAACTTCACGGAGGGATTCATTTTTCTATCGACTCCTTTGATTGGAATTGTGATTACTATTTAAAACATGGAAAGATGATGCCTGAAAATGGTTTGGAAATTTTGCGGGATTACGATGTCATACTGCTTGGAGCGATAGGAGCCCCATCTGTACCTGACCACATATCCGTTTGGGAGCTGATCTTGCCTATTCGGAGGACTTTTCAGCAATATATCAATTTACGTCCAATTAAACTTCTAAGAGGATTGGACAGCCCTCTTCGTTATAAAGCGCATGATGAATTGGATTTTGTAGTAGTCCGTGAAAATACGGAGGGAGAATACTCCAACATGGGAGGGCGGATACACGAGAATACACCCTTTGAACTTGCAGTACAAAACAATGTGTTTACTAGATATGGAACCGAACGAGTGATCAAATATGCCTACTCCTTGGCTGAAAAAAGAACCAAAAAACGGCTGACCGCAGCTACTAAATCGAACGGTATTAATCACTCAATGCCTTTCTGGGATGAAATCGTAAAGGAAGTCAGCCGGAATCATCCATCTATACGAACTGATATTTATCATATTGATGCACTGGCGGCCTATTTTATTACACGGCCTGAAGAACTTGATGTTGTTGTAGGAAGTAACCTTTTTGGTGATATCTTAACTGATCTTGGGGCAGCTATTGTAGGTGGCCTTGGACTAGCCCCTTCAGGAAATATTAACCCTGAAAAAACGTACCCTTCAATGTTTGAACCGATTCATGGTTCTGCGCCCGACATCGCCGGAAAGGGAATAGCCAATCCCATTGCTCAGATCTGGAGTATCAGCTTAATGATGGAGCATCTTGGTTTTTCTGAAGTTGCGGACTTAATTGTAGACTCGATCGAAGAGGTACTCCTTGAAGGAAAGGTATCAACACCAGATCTTGGCGGGAAAAACACGACGAGTGAATTTGGAAGTGCCATTCATGAACAAATGACGTTTAAGAGTATGAATTTTAATTAAGGAGATGGATGAAGGATGACCGAGACACAAACTTCATTATTGAATGATAAAAAACTCTATTTGTACATTGATGGAAAACACGTTCAAACCGAACAAACCATTCCTGTTTATCATAAGTACACAGGGGAGGTGATTGCAAACATCGCTAAAGCAAGTAAGCATCATGTGGATCAGGCAGTGTCTGCGGCTGAAAAAAACTTTAAGACCGACAAATTAACAGCCTTCCAGCGATCTACTATTCTTTCAAAAGCAGCTGATTTAATGGAGGAGAGACGCAGGGATTTTGAACTCTCATTAGTAAAAGAAGTGGGTAAGACCCAAAAAGATGCGGCGGGAGAACTTGATCGAACGATTAACACGATCCGTTTGTCCTCAGAAGAAGCCAAAAGAATCGCCGGAGAAATGATTCCGCTGCAGGCGACGGAAGGGGCAGATAACCGGTTAGGCTTTACCATTCGTGTCCCAAAAGGGGTTATTGGAGTTATTACTCCATTCAATTACCCTTTGCTGTTAGGGGTTCATAAAATTGCTCCCGCTCTTGCTGCTGGAAATACCATTGTAATTAAGCCTGCTACCACTACCCCGCTGGCGACATTTCAGCTAGTGGATCTTTTGGAGGAGGCAGGTCTTCCGAAAGGCTATGTAAACATCGTCACCGGTGCAGGCAGTGAGGTTGGTGAATGGCTCTTGGAAGATGAGCGCATTGCGATGTATACATTTACTGGTTCAGGTGAAGTCGGAAGGCATATTAAAGAACGAAGCGGTTTAAGGCCAGTAGCTCTTGAGCTGGGCAACAATTCCCCAAACATTGTTCATAGTGATGCAGATTTAGAGTTAGCTGCGAAACTTACGGCGAGCCGCAGTTTTCACAACGCTGGACAAGCATGCATAGCTGTTCAGCGCCTATATGTTCATCAATCTGTCCTGAATGATTTTACAGAGCATTATTTACATTATGTACAACTATTGAAGGTGGGCGATCCAGAAATAGCAGAAACAGACGTTGGTCCGATGATCAGTGAAAAAGAAGCCATTCGTTCAGAGAAATGGGTGAATGAAGCCATTGAACAAGGAGCAAAATCCTTGTTGCCAGTAAAAAGGGAAGGTGCCTTATTATTTCCAACAGTACTCGTCAACACGAAATCTGAGATGAAGGTGGTATGTAAGGAAGTGTTCGCTCCCATTGTTAGTATCATTCCTTATCAGGATATTGAAGAAGCATTCCAATGTGCCAATCAATCAGAGTATGGGTTGCAGGCTGGCATTTTCACCCGTGATTTACAGCTGGCGATGAGAGCGGCTAAAGTTTTGCAATACGGCGGGGTAATCATAAATGATGTATCAACTTATCGTAATGATGTAATGCCATATGGCGGTGTGAAAAACAGCGGGATTGGAAAAGAAGGACCGCATTACGCCATTCAGGAAATGACAGATGAACGTATGGTGGTGATGAATCTATGACTGCAGGATTGCTAGAAGGAAAAACAGCTATCATTACTGGGGCTGGCTCGGGAATGGGGAAAGCTGCAGCTAAGGTGTTTGCAGCCCAAGGAGCAAAGGTCGTGTTAGCAGACTTAAACAGAGACGCTGCTAACCTTACAGCCGAAGAAATAGGACAAGCAGGAGAAGTAATGGTCGTTCAGACAGATGTGGGAGATGATGAAAGTGTCCAATACCTGGTCAATGAAGCCGTCGATAAATACAAAAATTTAGACGTCCTGCTAAATTGCGCGGGAGTTCCTCAGTTTTTCACTCCCATTGAAGAAATGAGCATAAGTGAATGGGATAAGATTATGAACGTCAATGCGAAATCGATTTTTTTGACCACACGGCATCTTGTTCCTCATATGAAAAAAATGAGAAAAGGATCGATAATTAATATCGCTTCCATTGCAGGAATACGGGCCAGACCTGGATTAAACGCTTATTGTGCATCGAAAGGGGCGGCGATCATGTTAACCAAGGCACTGGCACTTGAATTAGCTCCTTATAAAATCCGGGTTAACGCCATTAATCCAGGACCAGCTGAAACTCCTATGCTGGGAAAATTCTTACCTGGTGATGAGGAAAAGGTTGAGGAAGACAAAAAGAAAATTTTTCTCGACAGCGTCCCTCTTGGCACTTTGATTCAACCGGAGGATATTGCGGAGGCAGCTTTATATCTAGCTTCTGATCTAGCAAAAGCGGTCACTGGAGAAATTATGAATGTCGATGGCGGCCGGGGAATCTAGTCTGAATTTAAGTATTAAGAAAACAGAATAAGAAGGGGAGGTTTATATGCATCAACCTAATGTATCAATTGAAGAGCGTACAACAAAAAAAGTATTTTGGAGAATCATTCCGTTTATCTTTTTGTTATACATTGTAGCCTTTCTTGACCGAGTAAACCTTGGATATGCCGCATTAGATATGAACAAAGATTTAGCACTGGCAAGCTCTACGTTTGGTTTAATCTCTGGTATTTTCTTCTTTGGATACTTTCTGTTTGAAATTCCCAGCAATATACTCTTGCACAAAGTAGGAGCAAGAAAGTGGATCGCACGGATCATGATCAGCTGGGGATTAGTTGTTATTATGACAGCTTGGGCTCAGAGTGCTGCACACCTCTATGTTTTGCGTTTTCTTTTAGGAGTAGCGGAAGCGGGATTTTTTCCAGGAGTTATTTTATATATTACCTACTGGTTCCGGTCAAAAGAGCAGGCCAGAGCCTTCGCCTTATTTATGACAGCTCTTGCAGCTTCAAATATCATTGGAGCTCCATTATCTACTTGGATCATGGATTCTATTAATTGGGCAGGGATGCCTGGATGGCGCTGGATGTTCGTTTTAGAAGGAATACCTGCAATCATCATTGGAATTGTTACGTTTTTTTACTTAACGGATCGTCCACAAGACGCAAATTGGCTGGAAAAAGAAGAAAAAGAGTGGCTCATACAGGAAATTCAACATGAAAACGGACAGAAAGGGAGCCTGAAACACCATTCAACTCGTGAAGTGCTAACCAACCCTCTGGTTTGGAAACTATCACTCATCTACTTAACGCTGGTTATCGGTCTATACGGCATTGGATTTTGGATGCCGACCATCATAAAATCATTCTCTTCGTTGCTCACTAACACCCAAGTCGGCCTTATTTCAATGGTGCCTTACATTGCTGGAGGAATTTGTATGATTTGGTGGGCCCGACGGTCAGATCGAACAGGTGAGCGAAGATTATTTACGGCTCTACCTCCTTTATTGGGGGCTCTAGGCTTAATTGGGGCAGGGATGACGTCTAATCCTTATCTTTCTATTTTAATGATGTCCATTGCAACCGTTGGAATCTACAGTTTTTTTGGTCCCTTCTGGTCACTCCCTGCTTTATTTTTGACAGAAGCCTCAGCAGCAGTAGGAATAGCACTGATTAACTCGATTGGTAACTTAGGAGGATTTGTCGGACCTTACATGATCGGTTATTTAAAAGATGCTTCTGGAAAGATGGAGGCAGGGCTATTTTTTCTAGGCTTTAGTTTAATAATGACGAGTTTGCTAGTTTTCAGTTTAAAAAAGCAAAACTCAGTTATGAAGGCTGATGAACCCCTGGTAAAAACGAAAACGTTGTAGTTAACAGAGCATAGGGGAAAGGGGATTTTAATGACAAAACCTCTTATTCAAATTAGCGACCTTAGTTTTGAATATAGTGTGAATAACAATACTTCCATACCGGTATTGAATGGAGTTACTTTTGATATTTTTCCAGGAGAATATGTTGCGATTGTTGGACATAACGGCTCCGGCAAGTCCACCCTATCAAAACACTTGAATGGAATTCTTAAGCCAAGTAATGGCGATGTGTTGGTAAGCGGTTACAATACAAAGGAAACGAATGTAATCCGGGAGATTCGCCAAAAGGTAGGTATGGTATTTCAGCATCCCGATAACCAGATTGTTGCGACAATCGTTGAAGACGATGTCGCCTTTGGTTTAGAGAATATTGAAGTACCCGTATCCGAGATGAAAGAAAGAATTGAATATGCATTGGAAGCAGTAGGGATGAGCGAGTTTCGAAAAAGACCGCCTCATCACCTATCAGGCGGACAAAAACAGCGGGTCGCCATTGCGGGAATCATTGCGATGAAGCCAGATTGTTTAGTGCTTGATGAAGCTACCAGTATGCTGGATACTCATGGAAGAAGAGATATTTTGGAAGTTGTCCGCAAACTGAATAACGACGGAATGACCATAATATCCGTTACCCACCATATGTCGGAAGTAGCAGAGGCCAGCCGGGTGATCGTTATTGAACAAGGCCAGATTGTATTGGACGGCCCGCCCAGAGAAATCTTTCAGCAGTATGAACTGTTGCATCAATTGAAGCTTGATGTTCCTGTTGCCAGTCAATTAGCAAGATTGATTCATGAATACGACGAAGAATTTCAGGCAGACTTAATCCAGAATAACGAGATTGTCCAAGAAGTTGTACGTCTATCAGCCAAAAGAGGGGTGATTGTAGGATGAGTGATCTTCCCATTTTAGAAGTGAAAGATTTATATCATACGTACATGGAAAAGACCCCTCTTGAGTACCAGGCGCTTTCAGGGATTAATTTACAAGTGAAAAAAGGGGAATGCATCGCGATTATTGGTCATACGGGATCCGGCAAATCCACGTTAATTCAGCATTTCAACGGTTTGATGCGTCCTCAGCGCGGAGAAGTATTGGTGGATAGCCAAAATTTATCTGATTCAAAACTTGATGTAAAAGCTTTGAGAAGAAAAGTAGGCCTCGTGTTTCAAAACCCTGAAGACCAGATTTTCGAAAAGCTGATCGGTGATGATATCGCGTATGGCCCTTTAAAAATGGGACTCCCATTAAAAGAAGTGAGGGATCGTGTCAAGTGGGCAATGGAATTGGTCGGCCTTTCTTTTGAGGAACTGAAAGACCGGGTGACCTATGCCCTGAGCGGTGGACAAAAAAGAAAAGTTGCTTTGGCCGGTGTTCTGGCATTACAACCCAAAATTTTGGTATTAGATGAACCTACAGCAGGTCTTGACCCCCATTCGAGACAAGAACTTTTGCACAAAATAGGTCAGTTGAACGAGAAAGAGAACATGACAGTCATTTTTGTTTCTCACAACATGGAGGAAGTGGCCTATTTAGCTCAAAGGATTTATGTGTTGGCAGAAGGGAAGAATCTGGTTGAAGGAACACCCCGAGACATTTTCGGTAATTCGGAAACCCTAGCTAAACACCATATTGGAGCACCTCAAACTGTAGAGATTCTCGCACGTCTAAAAGAACGGGGTTATCCAGTCAATCTTAAAGCATATGAAATGGAGTCTGCCGCACAGGAAATCGTTTCTATCCTTCATAGGAGGTGATAATGTTGGCTGGTTTTGAATTTGAATTAACACGCAATATAACGATTGGCCAGTACTTGCCTACTGGTTCACTTGTTCATCGTATGGATCCCCGCGTAAAGCTTTTAGCCTTCACGATTCTAGTCATTGCAATGGCTGTATGTGACACCTACGGAGGTAATATTATTGCTCTTGCTTTTGCCTGTTGGTTATTTTACATGTCACGTATTCCCATTAACTATGGTTTATCAGGGGTCAAGCCTGCAATCCCATTCATTTTGATATTAGCCGTGCTGCAATTGTTGTTCTATACCAAAGTTGCTTCTGGTGGAACGGTTTTAGTGGATTATGGATTTATCCTGATAACAAGTGACAGCATAAGGCTAGTCGTCGTTTCTGCCTTTCGTTTTATCGAGATCATCTTTTTAAGCAGTGTACTAACCTTAAGTACTTCTACAACACAAATTACACATGGGATTGAGAGTTTATTAAGACCATTAAAGCATGTAAAGTTTCCGGTTCATGAATTTGCGCTGATTATTACGATAGCAATCCGTTTTGTTCCAACGTTTGCTATGGAAATGGAAAAAATGATGAAGGCCCAAGCATCAAGAGGAGCGGAGTTTGGAACGGGTGCCTGGTGGAGAATTATCCAAAGAACAAAAGATGTATTCCCTATTATTATTCCATTATTCAATGTTGCTATGTCCCGGGCAGAGGACTTAGTGCTCGCAATGGAAGCAAGGTGCTATACACCAGGAAGTGAACGGTCAATTTACACAAAGTATAAGGCTCAAACCAAAGATTATATAGCTATTCTTTTTTGTATTTTATTCGCTGCATTCTTACTAGCATTCCCTTTTCCCTACTAGAGATCACTACCAAACTATCATTTTTTAAAAAATAAGGAGGGTAATCGAATGGAAAGAGGATTAACCACAAGAAAGATTGTTATTGCAGGTGTCTTAGGAGCGGTAGCTATTTTGCTTGGTGTCACTCGGTTAGGTTTTATTCCTGTTCCAACAGCAGCAGGAAATGCAACCATCATGCATGTTCCTGCAATCATTGGAGGAGTTATGCAAGGGCCATTTGTTGGACTGGTTATTGGATTAATCTTCGGTGTTTCATCTTTTTTGGATGCAACGATACCACTATTCAAGGATCCACTAGTGGCCATCCTTCCTCGATTGTTTATTGGTGTCACTGCTTACTTCTCTTATATTTCACTTCGGAGAGTCAACGAATATGCCGCTATTGGAGTGGCTGGCTTTATCGGAGCTTTTACCAATACGCTCCTCGTTTTAATCATGGCGGTGGTTAGAGGCTATATTGCACCGGGTGTTGCGGTTACAATTGCGGTTACTAATGGCATACCGGAAGCTATAGTCTCCGTTATCATTACCCTGGCAGTAGTTGCAGCTTGGAAAAAACTGGATCATAGCGGGAACAGAAAATCCAAGATTTCTGGAGATATGTAGTGAAATGTTTTCAAAATATTACGGATGTCCCTGGCATTAAAATCGGCAATGAAGAAGACCGTATAGGTTATACAGGATGTACTGTTTTAATAATGGAAAAAGGCGCCGTTTGTGGTGTGGATGTTCGGGGGGCTGCTCCAGGGACTCGGGAAACGGATCTGCTTCATCCCCTGAATCTCGTTGAGCAAGTGCACGGTATTTGCCTGGCGGGAGGAAGTGCCTATGGTCTGGATGCAGCAAGCGGGGTCATGAAGTTTTTAGAGGATAAAAGGATTGGTTTGGATGTTGGAGTAGGAGTTGTTCCGATTGTTCCCTCAGCAGTCCTTTTTGATTTGCCTGTTGGTGACCCTTCGGCAAGGCCAGATCGGGAAATGGGTTATCAGGCAGCATCCAACGCGGAAAGGGGACATTTTCCACTTGGTAATTCAGGAGCAGGATACGGGGCCACGGTTGGTAAAGTAGCTGGCCATCATCGAGCAATGAAGGGAGGTCTCGGTTCGGCGTCTTTAATTTTGCCCAGTGGTTTAATTGTGGGCGCTATTGTTGCCGTTAATGCCATAGGGGAGATTCGAAATCCTGAAACTGGAGAAGTCATTGCGGGTGCAAGAGATGACCAAGGGAATATAAGAAGCAGCTTAGAATGGATGATTGAGCAACCTGAAATTCCATTGACTGCTGGCACGAATACAACGATCGGAGTTGTCGCGTGCAATGCTAAGTTAACGAAGTCACAAGCTTCGAAAGTAGCCTCCATGGCTCATGACGGATTAGCGAGAACGATTTATCCTGTGCATACGATGTATGATGGGGACACCATATTTTCTTTGGCTGCTGGAGATATGAGTGCTTCTGTTGATCTGATTGGAACCATTGCTGCAGACGTTTTAGCACAGGCAGTCATCCAGGCCATTATGAAGGCTGAAGGGATCAAGAACTTTCCATCAAGTAAAGATGTCAAAAAATCACTTTGGAAAGGTAGGGAGCAATGACAACTGCTATAGAATCTATTCTCCAATATGTTGATGAAAAAGAAGTAGTCGAACTGACAAGAAGCCTTATCCGTATTAAAAGTGTTTATCGCCCAAATCTTGAAGACGGAAACGAAGAAAAGGTAGCCCGTTTCATCGTTGATTATCTTAAGGACATAGGATTAGAAGTTTACTATGAAGAAGTAGTGCCTGGACGCCCGAATGTTATAGCAATCTATGACTCTGGTATTCCCGGAAAAACCCTTCTGTTTGAGGGGCATACAGATGTGGTAACTGAAGGAGACCTGGACTCCTGGACGTATGACCCCTTTGGGGGAGAAATCAGTAACGGTAAAATTTATGGAAGAGGTTCTTGTGATACAAAAGGGAATTTAGCGGCTGCAATTTCTGCTGTTCATTCTATGAAAAAATCAGGCGCAGCATTCAAAGGTAAAATTATACTTTGTATCCCATGTGACGAAGAAGGCATGATGATTGGTATTAAACATTTTATAAAGAATGGCTGGGCGAATGATGTGCATGGAGCCATTATTTGTGAACCAGAGGAGAATCAGCTATGCATTACCCAAAAAGGTGCGATGAGGATCGTTTTGAACACATATGGAAAAATGGCTCATGGCGCTATGCCGCTCACAGGAATAAATCCTGTTACAAGAATGGCTAAATTAATCGTAGAATTGGATAAACTGGAACAAACAGAAAAAGAAAGACTGGGAGAACATCCTTATCTCGGATGGCCAAGTATCACGCCTACAATTCTCCAAGCACCAGTAAAGGGGGAGCCGCAAATCAATGTAGTTCCTGCACAGTGTATGGCCACTCTTGATATTCGGACGGTACCGGGACAGGAGCACGAACAATTAAGAAGCAAAATTGAAGATATTATTGAGCGGCTTAGTGAAGATGATGATGATTTTAAAGCAACACTCGAACTGATTGAAGACCGTCCTTGGACTGAGACGCCAAAAGATCATGAAGTTGTACAAGCGATGGCACAGGCATATACCCAAGTTACGGGCAAGGATCCTGTTTTTAACGGTGTACCAGGTGCAACAGATGGTACTTTTCTTCATCTTGCAGGGGTGCCAATCGTTACAACAGGAGCAGGTGATCGGTATATCCCGCACCATGCCGATGAATATGTTGATATTAAAGAACTTGTTGAAACTGTGAAACTTTACACTCTTTCCGCACATAATTTTTTGAAATAGCTCCTAACAAATCATTAAAGGGGCTGTCCAAGA
>NZ_JARMMC010000023.1:79627-81300 GCF_036216745.1 Fictibacillus sp. B-59209
CTTTCAGGACAGCCCCTTTTGAGGTTTGATGAAATCGGGGTTTAAGTGTGGGTTGAATCTTTCAATGTTACTGCAGCTAACTTCTTATGATGGAAAACGTACGAACCTGCAATCAAGATAAATCCAACAAAAAAGATTACCCATGAACTGAAGGGATCTCCAACAGCGATCGTTGAATACATCGCACCGGCCAGATCGAAGAAAAAACCGGCATAGGCCCACTCTTTTAATCTTGGAACGCCTGGCACCAGAATGGCGATAACACCCAACAATTTGGCAATTCCGAGAAAAGGCAAAAGATAGTCAGGATAGCCCAAATGATTAAATAAATCCACAGCAGCAGAAACAAAGAGAATATCAGGAATGGAACCTGCGAGCATTAAGGCTGCTAACAATGCTGTGAAGACCCAATACCAGACACGAATTCGCTTCATCATCTCATTCCCCTCAAAATAATTTTGCATTGAATTTTTGTTTCACCATATCCATATACAAAGGGAATGAGGAGTAGAATGAGACTTTTTATTCAATTTAATATAAGAACATTGAGTCTAGTAATGGTTTAAAAGTAAATGACGAAAATACAAAGATGAGGTAAAGGATGACTTTAAAGAATAATTCTTTTTTACAAGCCAAATTTATGCAAACGTTTCCATGGTCTTCTTGTTCTTGCTGGATTCAACCATTTCTATAAGCCCTGTTACCTCAAATAATCGGCGGACGCGATTCGTCATGCCTCTTAGCATTAACGTACTGTTGTTCCTTTTCGTTGATCTAAGCACGCCAGCGAAAACTCCTAACCCAACACTATCTATGAAATCAATCTTTTCAACATCAATAATTATGTCTTGTTTAGTTTTTTCTGATAATGGGACAAGTATTTTTTTCAACTTGGGTGCCGTGTAGCTCTGAACTTCTCCTACTAATTCCAAATAATGAGTGCCGTTCAATTTTTCATGTGTAATTTTAAGATCCATAACATTTCCCATTGACATACTCATAAGGCAAAACTCCAGGAGAAAGACTTTACCGTAATTGCAGGGCCACCTGTTTTTGCTATGGCTCGTTGATGATCCGATAACTCAGTAAGAATTTGTTCGTTTGTTAATGTCATCGTTTCCTCCTTCAATGTTGTCTAATATCTTCATTAAAAGTTTAATCGGTTACTGTCAGAGTCGCGAATATCGTCCAATCTACTACGTATTTTTGAGTGATGCAATGAAACACATGGTTAAGTTGCCGTTTGCGTAAATTACAATAGGCATCCATTACCGTTCTTTCAGTTAATAGTTTAATACGTAAATATAAAAGATTAGTGTGTAGATTATAAAGAATTATTAAATAAACACATTAAACCTGTATTTGGATCGCTTAGTTTTGTTTTTGGCAAACGCTCATTTCCCTGAGATCATCGAGGGCAACCATTAGCTTGTAAAAGAAATGGAAGAGGTTCGAAAGTTAGGTAATGGTCTAGAAAAGGCTTTTTATCTTTGGCTGTTTTCGTAACCTTTGTTGCTCTTAGGAGTGGTTGATTTCCGTTTCAGGATGCTCGCTTTCCGCGGGGCGTGCGGTGAGCCTCTTGGCGCTAGCGCCTGCGGGAGTCTCACCTGTCACGCTAGTCCCGCAGGACAAGGAAGGCTCCGGCAGCGGGGTTATCGCACGAAGAAAGTGTG
>NZ_JARMMC010000024.1:0-3101 GCF_036216745.1 Fictibacillus sp. B-59209
ACAAAGCCAACTAATTCATTAGTTGTGCGCTGATTTAGTAACAATTAAGACGATTCAGCAGCAAAAGCTGATCAATCGTCGATAAAGGTTAAGCTAGAAAGGGCGCACGGTGGATGCCTTGGCACTAGGAGCCGAAGAAGGACGGGACGAACACCGATATGCCTCGGGGAGCTGTAAGTAAGCATTGATCCGGGGATTTCCGAATGGGGGAACCCACCATCCGTAATGGGATGGTATCCATATCTGAATACATAGGATATGAGAAGGCAGACCCGGGGAACTGAAACATCTAAGTACCCGGAGGAAGAGAAAGCAAATGCGATTTCCTGAGTAGCGGCGAGCGAAACGGAATCAGCCCAAACCAGAGGGCTTGCCCTCTGGGGTTGTAGGACACTCAACATGGAGTTACAAAGGAACGGGGTAGATGAAGCGGTCTGGAAAGGCCAGCCAAAGAAGGTAACAGCCCTGTAGTTGAAACTTCGTTCCCTCCTGAGTGGATCCTGAGTACGGCGGGACACGTGAAACCCCGTCGGAATCCGGGAGGACCATCTCCCAAGGCTAAATACTCCCTAGTGACCGATAGTGAACCAGTACCGTGAGGGAAAGGTGAAAAGCACCCCGGAAGGGGAGTGAAAGAGATCCTGAAACCGTGTGCCTACAAGTAGTTGGAGCCCATTAACGGGTGACAGCGTGCCTTTTGTAGAATGAACCGGCGAGTTACGATAACGTGCAAGGTTAAGCTGATAAGGCGGAGCCGCAGCGAAAGCGAGTCTGAATAGGGCGCCATAGTACGTTGTCGTAGACCCGAAACCGTGTGATCTACCCATGTCCAGGGTGAAGTTCAGGTAACACTGAATGGAGGCCCGAACCCACGCACGTTGAAAAGTGCGGGGATGAGGTGTGGGTAGGGGTGAAATGCCAATCGAACACGGAGATAGCTGGTTCTCCCCGAAATAGCTTTAGGGCTAGCCTCGCGGCTAGAGTCCTGGAGGTAGAGCACTGATTGGACTAGGGGCCCCCACAGGGTTACCGAATTCAGTCAAACTCCGAATGCCAGAGACTTATCCGCGGGAGTCAGACTGCGAGTGATAAGATCCGTAGTCAAGAGGGAAACAGCCCAGACCATCAGCTAAGGTCCCAAAGTATACGTTAAGTGGGAAAGGATGTGGAGTTGCCCAGACAACCAGGATGTTGGCTTAGAAGCAGCCACCATTTAAAGAGTGCGTAATAGCTCACTGGTCGAGTGACTCTGCGCCGAAAATGTACCGGGGCTAAACGTATCACCGAAGCTATGGATTGTACCGTAAGGTACAGTGGTAGGGGAGCGTTCGAAGTGCGGTGAAGTCAGACCGGAAGGACTGGTGGAGCGCTTTGAAGTGAGAATGCCGGTATGAGTAGCGAAAGACAAGTGAGAATCTTGTCCATCGAAAGCCTAAGGTTTCCTGAGGAAGGCTCGTCCGCTCAGGGTTAGTCGGGACCTAAGCCGAGGCCGAAAGGCGTAGGCGATGGCCAACAGGTTGAAATTCCTGTACCACCTCCTTTCCGTTTGAACGACGGGGGGACGCAGGAAGGTAGGGAGAGCGCGCGATTGGAAATGCGCGTCTAAGCAGTTAGGCTGATTGTGAGGCAAATCCCGCAATCGTGAAGGCTGAGCTGTGACGGCGAGGGAAATTACAGTACCGAAGTCCCTGATCCTACACTGCCAAGAAAAGCCTCTAGTGAGGAAAGAGGTGCCCGTACCGCAAACCGACACAGGTAGGCGAGGAGAGAATCCTAAGATGATCGGGAGAACTCTCGTTAAGGAACTCGGCAAAATGACCCCGTAACTTCGGGAGAAGGGGTGCTCTGATAGGGTTAACGCCCGAGAGAGCCGCAGTGAATAGATCCAAGCGACTGTTTAGCAAAAACACAGGTCTCTGCGAAGCCGCAAGGCGAAGTATAGGGGCTGACACCTGCCCGGTGCTGGAAGGTTAAGAGGAGGGGTTATCCCTTACGGGAGAAGCTCTGAATTGAAGCCCCAGTAAACGGCGGCCGTAACTATAACGGTCCTAAGGTAGCGAAATTCCTTGTCGGGTAAGTTCCGACCCGCACGAAAGGTGTAACGACTTGGATACTGTCTCAACGAGAGACCCGGTGAAATTATAGTACCTGTGAAGATGCAGGTTACCCGCGACAGGACGGAAAGACCCCATGGAGCTTTACTGCAGCTTGATATTGGATTTTGGTACAGTTTGTACAGGATAGGTAGGAGCCTGAGAAGTCGGAGCGCCAGCTTCGATGGAGGCGTCGGTGGGATACTACCCTGACTGTATTGAAATTCTAACCTGGAACCGTGATCCGGTTCGGAGACAGTGTCAGGTGGGCAGTTTGACTGGGGCGGTCGCCTCCTAAATTGTAACGGAGGCGCCCAAAGGTTCCCTCAGAATGGTTGGAAATCATTCGCAGAGTGTAAAGGCACAAGGGAGCTTGACTGCGAGACCTACAAGTCGAGCAGGGACGAAAGTCGGGCTTAGTGATCCGGTGGTTCCGCATGGAAGGGCCATCGCTCAACGGATAAAAGCTACCCTGGGGATAACAGGCTTATCTCCCCCAAGAGTCCACATCGACGGGGAGGTTTGGCACCTCGATGTCGGCTCATCGCATCCTGGGGCTGAAGTAGGTCCCAAGGGTTGGGCTGTTCGCCCATTAAAGCGGTACGCGAGCTGGGTTCAGAACGTCGTGAGACAGTTCGGTCCCTATCCGTCGCGGGCGCAGGAAATTTGAGAGGAGCTGTCCTTAGTACGAGAGGACCGGGATGGACACACCGCTGGTGTACCAGTTGTTCCGCCAGGGGCATAGCTGGGTAGCTACGTGTGGACGGGATAAGTGCTGAAAGCATCTAAGCATGAAGCCCCCCTCAAGATGAGATTTCCCATCACGTCAAGTGAGTAAGACCCCTTAGAGATGATGAGGTTGATAGGTCTGGTGTGGAAGCGTGGTGACACGTGGAGCTGACAGATACTAATCGGTCGAGGGCTTATCCTTAAAATAATCAGAAGTTTGGATGAAGAAGTTATCTAGTTTTGAGGGAATATACCTCAAAATATGTCTGGTGGCGATAG
>NZ_JARMMC010000025.1:0-2272 GCF_036216745.1 Fictibacillus sp. B-59209
GCGGAACACGTGAAATTCCGTCGGAATCTGGGAGGACCATCTCCCAAGGCTAAATACTCCCTAGTGATCGATAGTGAACCAGTACCGTGAGGGAAAGGTGAAAAGCACCCCGGAAGGGGAGTGAAAGAGATCCTGAAACCGTGTGCCTACAAATAGTCAGAGCCCGTTAATGGGTGATGGCGTGCCTTTTGTAGAATGAACCGGCGAGTTACGATCCCGTGCGAGGTTAAGCTGAAGAGGCGGAGCCGCAGCGAAAGCGAGTCTGAATAGGGCGTTTAGTACGTGGTCGTAGACCCGAAACCAGGTGATCTACCCATGTCCAGGGTGAAGTTCAGGTAACACTGAATGGAGGCCCGAACCCACGCACGTTGAAAAGTGCGGGGATGAGGTGTGGGTAGCGGAGAAATTCCAATCGAACCTGGAGATAGCTGGTTCTCCCCGAAATAGCTTTAGGGCTAGCCTTAAGTGTAAGAGTCTTGGAGGTAGAGCACTGATTGGACTAGGGGTCCTCATCGGATTACCGAATTCAGTCAAACTCCGAATGCCANNCGAGTGATAAGATCCGTAGTCAAGAGGGAAACAGCCCAGATCGCCAGCTAAGGTCCCAAAGTGTGTATTAAGTGGAAAAGGATGTGGAGTTGCTTAGACAACTAGGATGTTGGCTTAGAAGCAGCCACCATTTAAAGAGTGCGTAATAGCTCACTAGTCGAGTGACTCTGCGCCGAAAATGTACCGGGGCTAAATACACCACCGAAGCTGCGAATTGATACCAATGGTATCAGTGGTAGGGGAGCGTTCTAAGGGCAGTGAAGTCAGACCGGAAGGACTGGTGGAGCGCTTAGAAGTGAGAATGCCGGTATGAGTAGCGAAAGACGGGTGAGAATCCCGTCCACCGAATGCCTAAGGTTTCCTGAGGAAGGCTCGTCCGCTCAGGGTTAGTCAGGACCTAAGCCGAGGCCGACAGGCGTAGGCGATGGACAACAGGTTGATATTCCTGTACCACCTCTTTATCGTTTGAGCAATGGAGGGACGCAGAAGGATAGAAGAAGCGTGCGATTGGTTGTGCACGTCCAAGCAGTTAGGCTGATAAGTAGGCAAATCCGCTTATCNNAGGTGCCTGTACCGCAAACCGACACAGGTAGGCGAGGAGAGAATCCTAAGGTGTGCGAGAGAACTCTGGTTAAGGAACTCGGCAAAATGACCCCGTAACTTCGGGAGAAGGGGTGCTTTCTTAACGGAAAGCCGCAGTGAATAGGCCCAAGCGACTGTTTAGCAAAAACACAGCTCTCTGCGAAGCCGTAAGGCGAAGTATAGGGGGTGACACCTGCCCGGTGCTGGAAGGTTAAGGAGAGGGGTTAGCGTAAGCGAAGCTCTGAACTGAAGCCCCAGTAAACGGCGGCCGTAACTATAACGGTCCTAAGGTAGCGAAATTCCTTGTCGGGTAAGTTCCGACCCGCACGAAAGGTGTAACGATTTGGGCACTGTCTCAACCAGAGACTCGGTGAAATTATAGTACCTGTGAAGATGCAGGTTACCCGCGACAGGACGGAAAGACCCCGTGGAGCTTTACTGTAGCCTGATATTGAATTTTGGTACAGTTTGTACAGGATAGGCGGGAGCCATTGAAACCGGAGCGCTAGCTTCGGTGGAGGCGCTGGTGGGATACCGCCCTGACTGTATTGAAATTCTAACCTACGGGTCTTATCGACCCGGGAGACAGTGTCAGGTGGGCAGTTTGACTGGGGCGGTCGCCTCCTAAAGTGTAACGGAGGCGCCCAAAGGTTCCCTCAGAATGGTTGGAAATCATTCGTAGAGTGCAAAGGCATAAGGGAGCTTGACTGCGAGACCTACAAGTCGAGCAGGGACGAAAGTCGGGCTTAGTGATCCGGTGGTTCCGCATGGAAGGGCCATCGCTCAACGGATAAAAGCTACCCCGGGGATAACAGGCTTATCTCCCCCAAGAGTCCACATCGACGGGGAGGTTTGGCACCTCGATGTCGGCTCATCGCATCCTGGGGCTGTAGTCGGTCCCAAGGGTTGGGCTGTTCGCCCATTAAAGCGGTACGCGAGCTGGGTTCAGAACGTCGTGAGACAGTTCGGTCCCTATCCGTCGCGGGCGCAGGAAATTTGAGAGGAGCTGTCCTTAGTACGAGAGGACCGGGATGGACACACCGCTGGTGTACCAGTTGTTCCGCCAGGGGCATAGCTGGGTAGCTACGTGTGGACGGGATAAGTGCTGAAAGCGTCTAAGCATGAAGCCCCCCGCAAGAGG
>NZ_JARMMC010000026.1:0-24684 GCF_036216745.1 Fictibacillus sp. B-59209
AGCGTGACAGGTGAGAATCCCGCCGGTGCTTGCACCAAGAGGCTCACCGCACGCCACGCGGAAAGCGAGCAGCCTGGAACGGAAATCAACAGCTTACAGACTTCTTGGACAGCCCCTTTTGCTCAATAATCTTATAAGCTCCTCTTGATTTTCACGAACAGAAATCATCTCTTTTTCCATTTCGTCCAATCTCTGTTTTAAAGGGAGCAATGCTTCCTCAAGCACGTGCTGCAGCCTTTCTGCTTTTTCATTTTTAGTCATTTCCATAATTATCGCTCCAATTTTATTTTTGTCCTGTCTCTAAGTTAATTCATGTGCTCAAAAGAAGCTGTGAGCCAAGTCACATAAATCGTTACTTTTATGAAATTACAGGTGCAAAAGCCTGGTAATTAAAGCCACTCTTCGCTCATTTCCTCCGATCTATGTTATCCTAATTATCAGAATTATGTTGCGATAGTTAGGGAGATGTGGGTATGACAGATCAAAGAGAACTGCTTGAGCTTGAAATCGAAGGAATCATCAACGAATCTGGCGAGAATATCATCGTTACCGACAGCGAGGGATTTATTTTGCGTGCGGTCAAAAACAGCGAGGAGATGTATGGCATCTCGTCCGAGGAGCTTGTCGGAACGTCCGTCAGAGAGCTCGAGCAGAAGAAAATCTTTAATCCGTCCGTGACGCTAAGGGTAATCCAGCAGAAAAAGCCGGTCACCTTCATGCAGAAAACGGGCACCGGTAAGATCATCATGACCCGCGGTGTACCCATCTTTAATGAAGAAAACGAGATTAAGAGGATCATCAGTTTTTCACATGATATGACAGAAATTGAAGAACTGAAAGGCGAATACGAGAAACTGCAGCTGAAGATGATGCGTTATGAAAACGAAATTGAACAGCTTCGCGGCCGTGAAATTGTGCCATCCGATGTGGTCATCAACAGCAAAGCGATGCAAACCGTGTGGGGACTTGTCCATAAGGTCGCAAAAAGTGACGCCACTGTCGTACTTCAAGGAGAATCCGGTGTTGGAAAAACGGTATTCGCTAAAGCGCTTCATAACGGAAGTGACCGGAAAGACAAGCCGATGATCGAGGTGAACTGCGGGGCGATCCCTGAGAGCCTCTTTGAATCCGAGATGTTTGGATATGAAGCAGGCGCCTTTACCGGGGCGGCCAGCAAAGGAAAAATGGGGCTCATCGAACTCGCCGATCATGGAACACTCTTTTTAGATGAAGTCGGAGAACTGCCGCTTTCCATTCAGGTCAAACTTCTCAAAGTGCTGCAGGAAAAGAAGGTAACCAGAATGGGAAGCACGAAGAGCCGCACCGTAAACTTCCGGCTCGTAGCGGCAACAAACCGTGATCTCCAAGCGATGGTGAAGGCCGGTACCTTCCGGGATGACCTTTTTTACCGATTGAATGTGGTGCCGATCAGCATTGCCCCGCTCCGGGATCGAAAAGAAGAAATCCATCAGCTGACCGAAACCTTCCTGGACAAATTCAACGAAAAGTATGATACCGATAAAACGATGCACCCATCTGCGCTTAAAGCCTTCTGGCAGTATGATTGGCCGGGCAATGTGAGAGAGCTGGAGAACTTAATGGAACGGCTCGTCGTCACGCTCGAAAACAAGACGATCCTGCCTGACCATCTGCCGTTTACGCAAAAAGTGGAGGAAGATGGCGTTCCAGAATACGATGCACAGAGTTCTTCCCTGCAGGAGGCGTTGGAACATGTGGAAAGAAACTGGCTGCTTCGTGCCTGCCGAGACTGCAAGTCCACCTATGAAATGGCAGACTATCTGGGGCTGAGCCAGCCTACTGTCGTTCGCCGTCTTAAAAAATACAATATCGATTCAAAAACGAATCATTGATTCTGAAACGAATCAAGATACGTAATGTTTAATTCACAAGTGAATTAAACACTTGTTCAAAACCTTATATCACTGTTTGGCACGGAACTTGCAACTATCTTTTGAAAGCGCTTATAAATCTGAAAAGTGCAAACATACTGGCAAAGGGTGGTTATGATGGAAACTCAAAAATCATATGAACAATTGGCAGAACTTGATAAAAAGCATTTTTTGCATCCAACAACAGCAATCAAGCAGCAGCAGGCAACGGGACCTGATTTTATTTTAACGAAGGGCGAAGGCATCCGGTTGTATGACCTGAAAGGAAGAAGCGCCATCGACGGCCTCTCCTCTCTTTGGAACGTGAACATCGGGCATGGGCGCGAGGAAATCGCTCAAGTCGCTTACGAGCAGATGAAAACACTCGGCTACAGCTCTTGCTTTGCGACCTTCAGCAACGAGCCGGCAATCAAACTGGCCGCAAAACTGGCTGAAATCGCACCAGGCAATCTGACCGCGACCTTCTTTACATCAGGCGGATCTGAATCCAACGACACGGCCTATAAGCTCGCACGCCACTATTGGATCTTAAAAGGCCAGCCGGAGCGGAAGAAAATCATCTCCAGATCGCAGTCCTACCACGGGGTAGCGATGGGAGCGACAAGCGCGACTGGCCTCAAGCCGTTCCGTGATTTCACGAACTCCTTGGCTCCGGACTTTTATTATGTGGATCATTTTTCACCGCAAGCACTCAGAGACAAGATTCAGGAAGAGGGCCCTGAAACGGTTGCTGCTTATATCGCGGAACCGGTTCAAGGAGCTGGCGGCGTTCATATCGCACCGGATGGTTATTTTAAAGAAATCAGAAGCATCTGTGACGAGTTTGGCATCCTTTTTATCACGGACGAAGTGATTACTGCATTCGGCCGTACCGGTACGTATTTCGGAATCGACCATTATGATGTTGCGCCTGACATGATGTGCTTCGCAAAAGGGATCACAAGCGGATACGCCCAGCTCGGCGGTGTCATGATCTCAGAAACGATGCACAACGATTTTATCGAGTTGTCAGAAGGAACACTTCTTCACGGCTACACCTACAGCGGACATCCGATGGCCTGTGCCGTTGCATTGAAGAATCTGGAGATCCTTGAACGAGAGAACTTAATCGATAATGCCCGTGTGATGGGTGAAGAATTGCTGAAAGGCTTTAAACAGATCCAGTCAGAACGCTCGATTGTCGGTGACGTCAGAGCACTCGGCCTCATAGGAGCGGTTGAACTCGTGAAGAACAAAGATACCAACGAACGATTCCCGGAGCCACTCGCTCCAAAAGTATTGGCAGAAGCGGCGAAACGCGGGCTCATCATGCGTTCTGTTACGTTCGATAACCAGGATACGCTCGTATTCGCACCGCCGCTGATCATCAATAAACAGGAAATCAGCGAACTCATCCAGATTTTAAACGAAGCGATCGAAGCGGTAGAAAGCAAAGCCGTTTCAACATTTAACTAGAAACGACAGGAGGGATTTCATGCTATCACTGATCGAAGTAACCAACCCGGCAACAAACGCCGTAGTCGATACCGTACCGAACGGAGGACGAGAAGAAGCCCGTGCGTCAGCGGATGCCGCTTATATTGCGTTTAAAAGCTGGTCGAAACGGACCGCTGAAGACCGCGCTGCCCTGCTTATGAAATGGCACCAGCTCATTGAAGAATCCAAGCTGGAACTGGCCGAACTCATGACAAGTGAACAAGGAAAACCGTTAAAAGAAGCGATCGGCGAGATCACCTACGCCAACAGCTTCATTTCCTGGTATGCGGAGGAAGGAAGACGGGTGTATGGGCAAACCATTCCCGCTTCACATCCAGACAAGCGAATCCTCGTGCAGAAGCAGCCCGTCGGTGTGATCGCCGCGATTACGCCATGGAACTTCCCGGCCGCCATGATTACGAGAAAAGTGGCTCCTGCTCTTGCTGCAGGATGTACGGCGGTCGTCAAGCCAGCGGAACAAACACCTTTAACGGCCATCCGGCTGGCTGAACTTGCTGTGGAAGCCGGCATACCACAAGGCGTGCTGCAGGTCGTAACCGGAGAAGCAGCTGAGATCTCGGACGCCTGGATGGAAGACACACGCGTGCGAAAGATCTCGTTTACAGGTTCTACTGAAGTCGGCAAGCTGCTCATGCGGAAAGCTGCCGATACCGTGAAAAAGATTTCCCTGGAACTCGGCGGACACGCTCCCTTTATCGTGATGGAGGATGCCAATATTGAAAAAGCCGTACAGGGATTGCTCGCTTCCAAGTACCGAAACGCTGGCCAAACGTGCGTATGTACAAACCGCGTGTATGTTCAGGATTCGATCGCTGAGGAGTTCAGCACCGCTTTTGTAAAAGCGGTTTCAGCGCTAAAAGTAGGAAACGGCTTGGAAGACGGAACGGACATCGGGCCGTTAATTGATCTAAACGCTGTTGAAAAAGTACAGCAGCATGTACAGGACGCTCTGGAGAAAGGCGGAACGCTTGCTTGCGGCGGATCATCTCATGAGGGCTCCCTGTTCATGGAGCCGACCGTCATCACAAGCGCAACCGACGACATGCTCTGCATGAACGAAGAAACGTTTGGACCGCTGGCACCAATCGCCACGTTCAAAACGGCAGAGGAAGTCATCGAGCGGGCCAACAACACACCTTATGGCCTTGCAGCTTATGTTTATACAGAAAACCTAAGCCAGGCACTCACCCTTTCCGAAGAGCTCGAGTATGGCATCGTCGGATTGAACGATGCCTTGCCATCCGTCGCTCAGGCACCATTTGGCGGAACGAAGCAAAGCGGATTGGGCCGGGAAGGCGGCCATTTTGGAATCGAGGAGTATTTGGAAGTGAAATACGTTTCCATCGGCTTATAGCATTTTGAACCATACTTTCACTATAAAAGTTAGGGAGGCGAAAACGATTGAAGAATAAAGAAGGACTGCAGAAACAACTAAAAACAAGGCACATCACGATGATTTCCTTGGGAGGCATTATCGGAGCAGGGCTGTTTGTCGGCGCAGGCTCCGTCATCAACTCTACCGGACCGGCAGCCGTCATGTCGTATGCATTTGCCGGCATACTCGTCGTGTTCCTTATGCGGATGCTTGGCGAGATGGCCGCCCGCAATCCGGACAGCGGCTCATTTGCCACCTACGCCCGTGAAGCCATCGGGCCTTGGGCAGGATACACCATCGGCTGGCTCTACTGGTTCTTCTGGGTCATCGTCATCGCCATCGAGGCTGTAGCCGGCGGAGCGATTGTTCACGGATGGATTCCTTCCATTCCGATCTGGACATGGAGCCTCATCTTAACCGTCTTGCTCACCATGACCAACATCTTCTCCGTTAAATCATTCGGAGAGTTCGAATATTGGTTCGCATTAATCAAAATTGTCGCCATCACGCTATTTATGGGAATCGGATTGGCGATCATCTTCCATCTGTTCCCGGGCATTAAATCTCCGGACACAGCCAACCTGGTCGGAAGAGGCGGTTTTGCTCCGAACGGATTAAGCTCTATTTTCCTTGGGGTAGCAACCGTCATCTTCGCCTACTTTGGGGCTGAGATTGCGGCTATTGCGGCAGGCGAATCAGAAGATCCGAAAAAGACGATCCGGATCGCCATCAAAAGTGTTGTCTGGCGTATTCTCATTTTCTACATCGGTTCCGTCGCCATTCTCGTTACCTTGCTGCCGTGGAACTCAACAACCGCGCTGGAAAGCCCGTATGTAACGATGCTGAAGATGGTCAACATTCCAGGTGCAGGCCTGATCATGAACATTGTTGTCCTGACGTCTGTGCTTTCCTGTTTGAACTCAGCACTCTATACGAACTCACGCATGATTTATTCTCTCGCTCAGCGTGGAGATGCACCCAAAGGATTCCTTAAGCTGAGCAAGCAAGGCGTTCCGGTCCGGGCGGTTTGGGCAGGAACCATCGTTGCCTTTATCGCTGCCATCTTTAACTTTGTATCACCGGACAAGCTGTTTCAGTTCCTCGTCAACGCATCCGGTGCTATCGCCTTGATCGTATACCTGGCGATTGCCATCTCGCACATCGTGATCCGGCGTCGAGCAGAGGCTAATGGCGAAGCCCTTGAATTGAAAATGTGGCTCTTCCCGGGCTTATCGTACTTTGTGATCGCAAGCATCGTCGTCATTCTCGTGTCGATGGCATTTATCAGCTCCATGCGCTCACAGCTGCTCCTTACCATGCTCGTAACAGCAGCAGTCATCGCATCCTATTTCTTATTGAAAAAGAGAAATGAAGCCGAGAGAAGCCGTTATGAAGAAAAAACGGCGAGCCCAATGATTGATTAAATAAGGAAGCCCCGCCCTTTTGCTGGTTTGCTGGCTGGAGGGTGGGGTTTTTGCGTTTTTATGGCTGGAGGAATTTCTGATCGTTTAGTTGAATTTCATTTACAGAAAGGAGTGGTATGATGAATTTTAGTATGACAGAAGCGATAGAAATTCTGGAACGCACCCCGCAATCATTAACGTATTTTTTGTCCGATTTATCCCCTGGCTGGCTGCAATGCAATGAAGGCGAAGGAACGTGGAATGCAGATGAAGTAATCGATCATCTCATTGAGGGAGAGAAAAGCAACTGGATCCCAAGGCTGGAGATGATTCTTAGGGACGGTGAAAGTAAACCTTTTCCCCCGTTTGATCGCTATGCTCATATAAATGATGAACCTGAGACGCCGATTGAACAAAAGCTGGCTGAGTTTAAAACGATTAGAGAACAAAATATCACCCAACTGAAGAAACTGATCCAAGAAGAGTCTCTTCTTGAATCGAAAGGCAGCCACCCTGCATTTGGACCGGTGAAGACGCGGGAACTCATTTCGACGTGGGTTGTTCATGATTTAACGCATATCGCTCAAATCGTGCGTGTGATGGCTGAGAGATACAGAGCAGACGTCGGGCCGTGGGTTGAATATTTGGGGATATTGAAGAAGTAAAGCATGGTAGTTTACCATAATTGCAGTTTGGACAGTAAATGTGGGAGATTGGACAGTATTTCTCTCATTCTGGACAGTAAATCCTGTATTTCGGACAGTATTTTCCCTCACACATCACAAAACAACCCACGCGGCCTTAGCCGGGTGGGTTTCCTAATTTACTTACATCGACGTCATCGCCCAAATCGACACCGACACACCCTCTCCAGAATTAATATACCGGTGAGGCGTCGTGCTAGAGAAATGTATGCTGTCTCCTTCATGAAGATGAATCTCTTTTTCTCCCAAAATAACCTTCAGTTCACCCTTCAGCACAATCCCGCACTCTTCACCCTGGTGAGAAACAAGCTCTGCTTCACTCATTTCCCCCGGCTCGATCTCGACCATCAGAAAATCGAGTTTCCCACCGCGGTTTGGCGTCAGCTCATGGTACTTTACCTTTTCATCAGAAAGCTGGATCAACCGGCGCTGCTGTTTCCGTACGACGAGCTCATCTTCTTCCACACCTTCAAAAAAGTAATGCAGAGGAACACTCAGACTGCTGCAGATTTCCCAAAACGTGCTGACCGTGGGATCGACCAGTCCTCGCTCAATCTGAGACAGCAGGCTGGGGCTTAATCCGGTTTGCAATGCGAATTCCTGCAGCGTGAAGTTGCGCTGCTTCCGCAGTTCTCGAAGCCGCTCTCCCTGAATCAAAGCTACTCCTCCTTATTCTTGGAGATGACAGGCAAAGCCATGCTCCTCTGTCTTATTTTCAAACGGGGGAGCCTTCAGGCAAACCTCCATCCGGAAAGGACAGCGATCATAAAACACACACGCCTCATTCCCCGCTTTCACTTCAGCAGGCTGTGCAAAACTTAACTTTTCCGCATCCTCTGACTCAAAAATACTCGGCAAAGACGAAAGCAATATTTTTGTATACGGATGGCGCGGCCGTTCAAAGAGCTCAGCTGAAAGGCCCAGCTCCACAATTCTGCCTTTGTACATGACCGCTATCTGATCACACATGTATCGAATCACAGACATGTTGTGGGAAATGAACAGATACGTTAAATTACGTTCTCTCTTCAGCTCCTTCAGCAAATTCAGCACCTGTGCCTGAACCGAGACATCCAGTGCAGAGGTTGGTTCATCCAGCACGATAAACGAAGGATCAGTGATGAGTGCACGGGCAATCGCAATCCGCTGACGCTGCCCGCCGCTGAATTCATGCGGATAGCGGTCAAGGTGCTCCGCTTTTAATCCGACCCGTTTCATCAAAGAAATAAGGCGCAAGCGCTCTCCTTTTTCTTTTCGCTGCTTGCTGTTCAGTGCCAGCAGCGGCTCGAGAATAATATCCTTCACCCGCATCCGCGGATCGAGTGAAGACTGCGGATCCTGAAACACGGTTTGGATTTCGCCCGGTCGGGGACGCTTAAATTTGTTTTTTTTCCATAAAGAATTCCCTTGGTAATGAATTATTCCATTTGATGGCACTTCCAGGCCGATCAGCATCTTTCCGAGCGTGCTCTTCCCGGAGCCTGATTCACCGACAAGTCCGAGAACACTTCCTTTTTTAACACGAAGATTAGCGTCACTGACCGCCTGAATCACATGCTTCCCTTTAGAAAACGACTTCTCCACTTTTTCAAATTGAATGAGTGTGCTCAATGGCTTGTCCCCCTCAACCAGCAGGCTGCTGAACGGTTATCTGAGACCGGTTCAAGAGCAGGCGCAGAAACACAGCAAATGTCGATAGCTTTGCTGCACCTTGAAGCAAAGGCACAGCCGGCCGGCCGGTTCTGAAGATCTGGAACTTCACCTGGAATCGCTTTTAACGGATGTCCGGGATCCGCCAGATCAGGAAGGGCGTGAAGCAGTGCTTCCGTATACGGATGAGAAGGCGCGTTCAAGACCTCTTCTGTCTTCCCTTCCTCCACCACCTCTCCGGCATACATGACCATCACTCGGTCGCACACCCTGGACACAACACCTAAATCATGCGTGATCAAAAGGACGGACGTCCCTCTTTTGGCATTCAGCTCTTTGATCAACTGTAAAATTTCCTGCTGAATGGTAACATCAAGGGCAGTTGTTGGCTCATCGGCGATCAGCAGATCGGGTGGTGCAGACATCGCAAGTGCAATCACAATCCGCTGGCGCATGCCTCCGCTCAATTCAAACGGATACTTTTTAGCCACAAACTCAGGATCATGGATATGCACATCACGCAAGGCTTGAACGGCCAGCCGGTACGCTTCTTTTTTCGAGACGCCGCGATGGCGCTTCATCACTTCTGCGAGCTGATTCCCAACTTTCATCGTTGGATGCAGGGCGGTCATCGGCTCCTGAAACACCATGCCGATCTTCTTGCCCCGAAGGCTCTGCATCTCTTTTTTTCCAAGCCTCATAAGGTTCTGTCCCAGATAGGAGATCTCGCCGTTTGAGATGTGAGCGTTGGAGCCGAGCAGCCCTAAAATGGATAGAGCGGTCACCGATTTACCGGAACCCGACTCCCCCACAACCCCTAAAATTTCTCCTTTATCAATCGAAAGGCTGACATTGCGGAGGGCCTGAACCTTTCCTCTCATGCCTGTAAAATCCACACATAAATCTTTCATCTCCAATACCATGATGCACCCCTCCTAACGTCCGGCCTTGGGATCCAGAATGTCACGGATCCCGTCACCGATTAAATTTAACGAACCTGCAGACAGGAAGAGGAACAATCCAGGAAACGCCGGGTACCACCAATAATCCAATAAGTATTTCCAGCCAATGCTGATCATCGCGCCCCATTCCGGTGTGGGCGGCTGAGCTCCCAAACCGAGAAAACCGAGCGTAGCGATCATGAGGATGGCATCGCCGACATCAAGAGTCGCTTGAATGATGACCGGTGACACGGAGTTTGGAACGATGTGTTTCACAATGATCCGCCATGGGTTAATCCCGAACGATTCTGCAGATTTCACGAACAATTTTTCCTTAATAACGAGCGACTCGCCCCGAGCAAGCCGGACATAGACTGGTATTTTTACGATCGCTATGGCGAGCATCGCGTTTTGCAGGCTCGGTCCAAGAGCAGCAGCAAGAGCCATCGCCAGAATCAGCGTCGGAAAGGCCATCACCATATCCATGATCCGCATAATGATTAAATCCAGTAGGCCGCCAAAATAACCCGAAACCGTTCCTATTAGAATTCCGATGATACTCGCAATGATGATAACGGTAATCCCGACACCAAGCGAGATCCTTGCTCCGTACAAGATCCTCGTTAGAATATCCCTTCCTACTTCATCCGTACCAAACCAGTGATGAAGCGACGGTGCCTGAAACTTTTGGGAGATATCAATTTGCGTTGGGTCATAGGAAGTCAAGACCGGCGCAAGCAGCGAACAGAGGACGATGAATGCCAGAATGCCTATGCCCACCCACGTCATCTGGTTTTGTTTCAGCTTGTACCAGAAAGGGTGAACCGCCTTTATCGGCTGGGGCGGATTGGTTTCCCTGTGCAGAGGTGTCTCCATGTCCTCCCTCCTATCCTTTAATTTGCGGATCCAAAACGTAATACGTCAGATCCACAATGAGATTGATGATGACGTATCCGACCGCGATCAGCAGGGTAAAGCCCATCATGGCCGGAAAATCAAGATAAGCAATCGAGTCGACCACGTATTTCCCCATACCCGGCCAGCCAAAAATCGTTTCAGTCACCACGGCTCCCCCTAAGAGTGAGCCAAAGGAAATGCCGACGACGGTAATAGTGGGAATCAAAGCATTTCTTAGTGCGTAGCGGAAGAACAAGAAAGGCCCATGAATGCCATTGGCAATCGCTGTACGAATGTATTCCTGCTCCATAATTTCAAGCATGCTTGCCCGCACCTGCCGCGTAATGACCGCTAATTGCGCGTAAGACAGCACGATGGCCGGCAACAGAATATGATGAAGACTGCTTTTCAGTGCGACCATATCTCCGCTCAGCAGACTGTCCAAAATATAAAAGCCTGTGATGTGAGTCGGCGGATGGATGTTGATGTCCAAACGTCCGTTGGCTGGAAACCATCCCAAATAGCCGTAAAAAATTAAAATAATAACAAGCCCGCTCCAAAATACAGGCGTGGAAACTCCGCTGATGGAAAAGATCCGGCTGGCATGATCCCAGATGCTGTTCTTTTTCACTGCCGCCAGCACACCGAGAGGAATGCCGATGCCTAAGGCAAAGAGAAAAGCAATCACCGCCAGTTCCATCGTCGCCGGGAAAAAGGCTTCCAGATCATCCAGGACCGGCTTTTGCGTACGGATAGACGTTCCGAGATCACCACTAACTATTCCTTTCATGTACGTTTCATATTGAATCCAAAGGGGCTGGTCCAACCCGAGCTGCTGGCGTACCTGCTGCAGGGTTTCCTGATTGGCCCGCTGCCCGACCATCATCCGGGCAGGATCACCCGGAATGACGTGGGACAGCAGAAAGGAGACCAAAGTGACGCCAAACACGACGAAGAGAAGGAGGCCCATTCGGTTTAGAATCATCTTCTTCATGTTTCAACACTCCACTTGTCTGTTATTTGGACATATCTGCAAGGTTATACATGCTCTCGAGCATCGGATTGTACACGAAACCTTTTACGTTTTTGTTCATCGGAAGCAGGAAGTCCTTCTGATACAGAAGAATGTAAGGTGCATCATCAATGACCATGTTCTGAGCCTCCTGATACAGGGCCTCACGCTTCTTTTCATCGTTTAACGTGGCCGCTTTCCTCAGCTTCTGATCGACGGCATCACTTTTGTAAAACGCACGGTTACCGGCAAGTCCGAAGTTCTTGGAATCAAACCAGTAGTTCATGAACGCGTACGGATCACCGAAGTCCGGGCTCCACATTCCAAGCGCCAGATCAAAATCGCCTTTGTCGATCATTTCCCTTGAAGTCGCGTATGCTACTTTTTTCAGGTTCACTTTTACACCAATGTCCTTCAGGTTCGACTGAATGGTTAACGCCTCCGTTTCCCACCAGGTTTTGTTGTCCGAATACAGAAGGTCCAGGCTCAAATTGGATACGCCTGCTTCTTTCAAAAGCGATTTTGCTTTTGCTTTGTCATACTTGTACTGCTGTGCTTGGTCGTCATGGCCCCATAAACCTTTAGGAATCGGTCCGCGCATCTGTGTTCCGTACCCTTGCTGTACTGCGTCGATCAATTTATTGTAGTCGATAGCATAGTTCAAAGCCTGACGTACTTTCTTGTTCTGAAGGGCTTTATTGCCTTTGCTGGAGTTGACGTACACATATTCCACAAGCAGACTTGGTTCCTGAAGCAGCTTGGCGTTTTTCATCTTCTTCACGCTGTTGACCTGATCTACAGGAATGCCTTCCGCGACATCAATCTCGCCTTTTTCCAGCTGAAGACGCTGTGCGGATGGATCGGCAACAATTTTAAAATAAACCTTCTTAAACGCTGGTTTTTTAGCAGCATACTTGTTCTGATCCAGTCTCACATACTCGCCTTTCTTCCATTTTGCGAGTTTATAAGGGCCGCTTCCCATCGTTGTTGTCGCAAGATAGTTTTGCCCTGAGTCACCGTTCTGTTCATGCTCCATGACTTTTGGGTTTACAATGCTTCCGTAGTTCGCTGCCAGTGTTGATAAAAAGGGAGGAAAATTTTCTTTGAGTTTAAACGTGATGGTTGCAGGATTTTCAGCCTTAATTTCGGAAACGAGGCTGTATACTTCTGAGGGGCCTTTTGCAATTTTCTTGAGGCGTTCAAAGCTTTTTTGGACCGCTTGTGCGTCCACTGGGGTTCCGTCAGCAAACTTATGGCCTTCGTTCAGGGTGAACGTCCACGTCTTGCCATCCTTGCTTACTTTCCATTCTTTAGCGAGTCCGGGTTTTACTTTCGTGCTTGCTCCGTCATATTCCACAAGGCGTTCATATGCCGGATATGTAAGTTTCCATGCGGAATTATCCATTGTTACTGCGGGATCAATGGTACCTTGGTCAGCAGTCGTCGCAATCGTCAGGACATCCTTTCCGCTTGTGGCTTTTGAATCCTTCGAATCCTCACCATTGGATGGTGTTGCGTTTGAATTCTTCACACAGGCCGATAGCAAAGCAAGAATCATTACAGCAATGAGTAACAAACTAAGTTTCTTTTTCATCGTTCTCCTCCATAACCCTTAATAGTTTTGTGAAAAAGTTATGCCGATTCTAGGAGCCTATTTCGAAATACCAAAATAGAGAATGCTGTTGCCTGTTGCGCTGGCCCACCTCCGATTCCCATAATCATAGTGCCACCATTCTTCCGCGTTGGAAACAAAGCCCGCCTCCTCCATCACTCTTCGCAAAAGCCGGCGGTTATCCCGAATGGTTTCTTCCTGCTGAGTCAGCTTATCCTTTTTTTCATACCACTCAAGCTCTGCCTTTTCAGTAAAATCATCAAAGTCCGTCCCCATGTCGACCCAGCCGTTCTCGTCCGCAATCGTCAAATCCACCGCTCCACCCGTAAGGTGCGGCGAAGGCTTCGTAAGATCACGAGTCGGAATCGCTACATACTTTGAGATTTCTTCCTGGATTTTTTCCTGGGTGAGGTTTTGTTCTTCAAGGTCTGCTTTAATAGCTTGATAGATGGACAGCTGAGTTTCATAGGATCGCCAGCCGTCGAGGATAACCAGCTTCAGGCCATTAGGGAGCTTTTCTGCTGCTTTGATGAGTTTTTCCACCGTGCCTTTTCGCAAAAAACAATCGTTTTCTGATCCTGGCAGATTCATGCGGTAATAGTAAGGAAACACTTCAATTCTAGGGGAAACGCGGGATAAAGAGATGAGAGGGTCCTGCTGATCAATTAAAAATACGGTCGGATCTGAGTTGGTTCCTTCTGGCAAATAGTTACACCTCTTTTCAATAAATTGAATTTTCTAACAATATATTAAACATAATGATATATTTAATGACAAATTATTGCAATAATGAATTGGAATATTTGTGAGTGAGGTTTAGGTTGGCAGTTTACCATAATACCGGTTTGGACAGTAAATATCTGTTTTTGGACAGTAAATTTTGATTTTGGACAGTATTTCCCTCATTTCGGACAGTAAATCTCACGTTTCGGCTTGTATTCTCATTCCCACACCACAAAAACAACCCACTCGGTCTTAGCCGGGTGGGTTTCGTAACTAGTTTTGCTCCATTTCATGCGACTTTGAGGCAATATTACTAAAATACTTCACTTTTACAGCTGAAACTTCTCTTTAATCATCCTCGCTGTTTCACCAGCACTCAAATGTGTATTATTGATCCTCAAATAGTTCTCTCTCTTAATCTCACCTTCAAGGGAATTAAGCCTGTATTTATCCATAGAGGTTACAAGGTCATTTTCCGACCACTCCAGATTGCGTTTCGTCGGCTTCTGCTCCAAACGAAACTCGCTCTTGTTCCGCTCCAATCGTTCTTCCACATCGGCCTCCAGCTCGACAAAATAAACCTCTGCACCCTTTGACTCGAATATCCTGCAAACCTTCTCTACATAGTCCCAGTCACTCTGTTCGTTAAACGCCCACACATAGGTGAAAATCAACCCATAAAGGTCACTTTTGGCTATTTCTTCAAAGATCTGCTCCCGAAAGGAGTGAACGAGACGGCTCCCAGCTTTCGATCCGTAATCGAAAAAGTGATGAACCAATTCAATCGTCATATGATTGTGAAACAGCTTTAAATCTGTTAATTTAGTTAATTCGTGTCCAACGGTCATCTTCCCGACCGCCTGCGGACCAAATAGTAATACGAATTTCATAGTTCCTCCTGCGCTGTATGGTTTCATCCTATTATTCCATAAAGCAAGGCTTATCTCCTGTTGTAACGGACCGTTCCTTACTAGGACTTCTTATCATGGTTATGAAAATCGAGAACAGCGATAACAAACATTCCAAAACTAAGCATTAACGAGATGACTTCGAATGTGTTCATTAACATCGCCTCCTTTATTTTCAGTCTCCCCGGCACCAAATTTGTCCTATACAGTTTTTTTGGAAAATTTCAGCTGAATCTGGAGCGGTTTGAGGACGGAATTGAGCCTAACTGGCAATTAATTGATCCGTTCTGAAAATTCAGACTTCTCCACACAAGCAATAATCCCTCCTTACAAAAAAGAACCCCGAAGTCACCAAGACTTCGAGGTTCAAAACACTCACTAAATCGATTTAGTTTTAATCAGCACTATTCCAAATTACTATGACGCATAAAAGCCGATTCATTATCTTCTGTTTGCCTTGCTCCATAGCTCAAGCAAACCGCGTCGCAAAAAACGTGTACACATTGATCGAAAAGAGAACCCAAAGGCTGAATGCTTGCTGCTTCGTTATCTCCTCTGTACTTTGTAGCTGCAGGAAGATACGCCACAAGGGTTGCATGCCCAGCTAATTCAGAATCCGTTTTTGTTGTAATGGCAATGACCGGGCATCCAAGCTCTCTTGCCTTTTCAGCCGTATTCACAACACTTTTGGTTGTTCCTGATCCGGACACTGCTACAACCACATCACCCGATTCCAAAGCCGGAGTAATCGTCTCCCCGACCACGAAAACGGATGCGCCTAAATGCATTAATCTCATAGCGAAAGATTTCGCCATAAATCCTGATCTGCCCTCACCTGTTACAAAAATACGTTCCCCCAATCCTATCTGCTCCGAAACAGACTCTACGAGATTGGGCTCAACCTGGTTCAACACACCTTGTATCTCAAGCAATATGCTGTTCAAATCATTCATGAGCATTCTCCTTATGCTGTTTTGCCATCTCATAAAAGGTTTTAGCAGCAAGCGCTGGATCCTCAGCCTTTGTGATGCCAGACCCGATAATGACAACGTGAGGATCATATTTTGCTGTGTCAGAAAAGGAATCAATCGAAATCCCGCCGGCGACCGCTGTATTTACTTGCTGGCCAGAAAAAGACGGGACATGCAACCGGCCATGATCTTCTCCGCTTTCCTGCTGATCTTTACTTACATGTGTACAAAGGATAGCATCCTCCAATTGACTGCACATCTTTACTTGTTCCTCTGATGTGTTAAGCAGATCAATCATGACCTGTTTGCCATGTCTCTTAGCCGTCTCCATACAGGCTTCAATAGAGACAAGAGGGGCTGTTCCGAGCACCGTTGCCACATCGGCACCTGCTGCAAAACAAAGCTCAAATTCATAAACGGCATTATCAAACGTCTTACTGTCTGCCACGATCGTTTTATGAGGAAAAGCTTCCTTTAAACTCCGTACACTTTCCATACCGAATTCTTTAATCAACGAAGTGCCTACCTCAATCCAGTCGATATACGGCTCCACTTTTTCAACTATGGACAAAGCTTCTTCAATCGATAACCGATCCAGAGCAAGTTGAATATTCACAGGGACTGAGCCTCCATTTTTTGAACGCTATGCTCATTGTTGATTTTCACAAGCAATGTAAAGATGACCGATAGCACAAGGGAACCTGCCATAAAGATATAGGATGCGCTTGGTCCGCCCGTCGCTCCGTTCAGGTAACCTACAAAATAACTGCCTACAAATGATCCTAAAGCACCCATGCTATTGATCAAGGCCATGGCTCCTCCCGCAACGTTTCGCGGCAGAATCTCTGGAATGATGGCAAAGAACGGCCCATATGGTGCATACATTGCCCCGCCAGCGATCACTAAGAGACCAAACGATACCCAGAAGTTTGACGTGCCTACTGCATAGGAACCATAAAATGCGAGGGCACCGATCAGCAGTGAAACCCATACAAAGCTTTTACGATTGAGGGTTTTATCAGAGTAATAGGAAACGAGCAGCATTCCGATTACCGCAAGAACATAAGGTGCTGCAGAAAGCCAGCCTGTGGCCACGATGTCCATTTTGGATGCTTTCGAAATAATGGAAGGAAGCCACATCACAAAACCGTAAACACCAATGCTCCAGAAGAAATATTGCAGGGAAAGATAAATGACTTTCTTTGATTTAAAGGCTTCACGATAATTTTTTACAGGTTTCATCCCTGTTTGTTCTTTTTGAAGCTCAGTTTCCAAATTCTTTTTCTGCTCAGCTGTCAGCCATTTCGCTTCTTTTGGACGGTCATTTACGAGCTTCCACCAGATGAATGCCCATAGAATGGCAGGAGCTCCTTCAAAAATAAACATCGTACGCCAATCGAACGCTTTTAACAAATAACCGGATAAAATAGACATCCATAAAACCGTAACCGGGTTTCCTAAAATTAGAAATGTGTTGGCACGAGAACGCTCAGCCTTTAAGAACCAGCCGCTTAAAAAGACGAGCATCGCCGGCATAACAGCGCTTTCAACAACGCCCAGAAAGAAACGGATAGGATAAAGCCAGGTGACATGGGTTGCAAAACCGGTAGCTGTTGCAAGACCTCCCCAAAGAATCAATGACCAGAAGACGAGCTTCTTTGCACTTTTCTTTTCAGCATAGATCGCTCCGGGAATCTGAAAAAAGAAATAACCTAAAAAGAATAAGGAAGCCAGGAGGGATGAAACAGAAGTCGTAATATTCAAATCTTCACCCATTCCACCTGCAACACCAAAACCATAGTTCGCACGATCAAGATACGCTAAGCTATAGGTAATAAAAGCGATTGGAATTAAGATCATCCAGCGCTTTCTACTTGCTAATGGATCGATACTCTTCATCACAGTACACACTCCTTCAGTTTTAAGCTGTTTTCGTAACCTTTGTTGCTCTTAGTAGTGGTTGATCTCCGTTTCAGGCTGCTCGCTTTCCGCGGGGCGGGCGGTGAGCCTCCTCGGCGCAGGCGCCTGTGGGTCTCACCTGTCCCGCTGCTCCCGCAGGAGTCTCGCACCTTACACTCCAATCAACTTGTCAATGAGGTTTCTTACAAAGTAAGTATGGTCATGCATGGGCAAGAAGAGAAGTATAATTTAACGCTTCATCACCATCCGTTAAAGGAAACTCAATGGCTCTCGGAATATCAGTTGAAAAATACCGAATGAGGTTCTTCCATTCGGAAGCATCATCATTGGGCAATGGCAGGGTTACAAGTCTATCATTCCGTTGGTCTACGTATTTAAAATGCAGATAGACCACATATTCAGATAGTACTTTTGCGGCAGACAAAACGTCTTCCCCTGTAAACGCCCAATTCCCAATATCAAATGTCATTTTTACAGGAACCTGCAGTGTCTTTGATTCCTTAAGGAAATGGTGGATTTTTTTAATGGAACCGCCATGTGCCGTCTGATCATTTTCAATCGTAATTTGCAAATCGAGATTCTCTATTTTTAATGAAGCAAGCCATACTTTTAACTCCATGACGCTTGATGTTTGCATGTTGTAATGGCCGAGTGAGAATTTCACAATGGAGGCACCGATTGTAATCGCTTCCATAATAGTCAATGCAACCTCCTCTTTATTTAACGATCCTGACTCATTAAATAATTCAACAGGTGCCGAATAAACGGAGGCTAAATGATACTCCTCCAATTGGGTGCGAAGTTCTTGCAAAGAGAACGAATCGCCAGTAAAAAGTTCTCTTCTGATCTCCGCACCTTGTGCCCCTGCATGAGTTATCTGCGGAAGAAAATGCTCCTGTCCCTTCTCTAAGACTTCTTCTGCCTGAAAGGAATTTAATGTAATAAAGATATTCTGCATATATTCCCCCTTACCCGAGGGATCAGTCTGAATCTCTTTCGATAAGACTTGGCTTATAGCGAAAGACCCCTAAATCCCGCTCGTCTTTGTTTTTGATCTGGCTCAGCAGCAGGTCAACGGCTTTTCCCGCCATTTCAACCGCTGGCTGCGCTACTGTTGTAATAGGAGGCGTAAAAAAGCTTGCGAACGGCACTTCATCAATGCCAATCACTGCTGCGTCGTCCGGGATGCTTAAGTTCCGCTCCTTCATAAATCTCAGCACTTCATTCAGGACAATATCATTTCCGGCCAATATCGCGTCCGGGGGTGCAGGAAGGTTAAACATTTCCTCAAGTACTGCCGGCAGCTGATCGACAGCTGCACTCTTCACATACTCTTCTTTTACCGGAAGGCCGTGGGCATTCAAAGCATTCCTATACCCCTCAAGGCGTTCGATTCGCGGGGTTATGCTGCGAATAATCGATGTAGTAACCAGCGCGATTCGCTTGCGGTCATTTTTCACCAATTGATCAACAGCCAGTTTTGCTGCCATATGGTTATCGAGCATAACCGTGGCAATGTTCAAATCCTTAATCGTTCGGTCCACAAAAACAACCGGAAATTGCATTTGCTTCATTCGTTCATACAGATCGAGGTTGCTGCCTGTCGGGAAAATCATGATTCCATCCACTTGCTTGGCCAGAAGCATCTCAATATACTTCTTTTCTTTTTCCGGCTCGTCGTCTGCATTGCAGACGATGATCTGATAGCCTTGTTCGTGAAAAGCATCTTCCATAGCTCTTATGATCTGAGTGGAAAAGGTATGAAGAATATTGGCGACCACTACCCCAACCGTAAACGTTGCTTTTTGCTTTAAACTCCGTGCTACAATATTAGGCTGATAGTTTAATTCCTCAATGGTCACTTCAATTTTTTTCTTTGTTTTCTCGCTCATATAATCAAAACGGCTGTTTAAGAATTGAGAGACCGTGCTTTTTGATACTCCTGCATGTTTGGCTACATCTGCTATCGTAATGTTTTTCATGTCATCATCCCCGTCTTATTCATTCAATCCAAACATTATAAGACACCTGAAAGTGCTTTACAATCGGGGAATTAGAGTGGCCTCAGCGATCAGCCGCCACCTCCGGGAATTGATTCAATGTATGGATATACTTTCTGCTTAACGACACAGCTTCTTCATAACCGCCCTTTTGGTAGGCTTTTGTCAGATCGCTGCCAACACCGACAGCAACTGCTCCTGCATTGAGCCATTCATTCATATTGTTCAGCGAGATTCCACCGGTAGGCATGATGCGCACATTCGGCAGAGGACCATTAACCGAGCGGATAAAAGAAGGATCAAAAGCATTGGCCGGAAACAGCTTCAGCACGTCACACCCAGCTTCAAGCGCTTTTGCCATATCTCCAATGTTCATGCAGCCCGGCAGATATGGAACACTGTACCGGTTACAAAGTGCTGCAATATCTTTCACGAAGTGGGAGCTGACAATAAACTGAGCTCCCGAGAGAATGGCATGGCGAGCTGTTTCTGAATCCATGACAGAGCCTGCTCCCAAGAGAACATTCAACTGTCTTAGTTCCTTAAATACCTCTACTACTTGAGGGGTCGTATAGGTAAGCTCAATGGCCCTAATTCCTCCATCTATGGCCGCTTTAGACACTTGTACAGCTTCATGGCTATCTTTGCCGCGGATGACTGCAACGACCTGTGATTCCATCAGCTTCTGAAAAACTGAGTATTTTGGCAGCATCTTTTCTCCTCCTTTCGTCATTTAGCGTTCAACCACTGCTTCCTTGTTGATAAAAGAAAAAACTTCTTCCAATAGCGGCAAGCCTTCATTATCACCGGAAACCGTGGTGACAAGAGCTCCCACAGCATTGGCAAATTCCAGTCGTCTTTCCGGTTCAAATCCATGAAGAAGAGCGTACAAATATCCGGCATCAAATCCGTCCCCAGCCCCAACTGTATCGACAGGATTTACCGGGAATGCCTCCTGATGCAGCCATTGATGATGGGAATAAAGCGCCGAACCCTGGGCTCCGTCCTTAATGACAAGCTGGCTGATGGAATAACGTTCAGCAAATGATGTTAATTCCTCTTCCTCATCACTTCCGATAATACTCTTGATCTCATCCCGGCCTGTCAGCAAAATATCGATGGCTGGAAATAGCGTTTGATACGCCGCTCTTGCTTCATCTATGCTCCACAGCTTTAACCGTATGTTCGGATCAAAAGAAATCAGTAGGCCTTTTTCTTTCGCTATGGCGATCACCTTTTGGACAATATCCATATTTTTTCGGTGAATCGCCAGAAAGACACCTGTCAGGTGAACAACATCAATGCCTTCAAACATCTCCTCCTTTATATCATCAGGTTCAAGGGTTAAAACAGGTGATTGATGGCGGTAGTAAAAGGTTTTTCCTGAACCATCTTCACGGATTTCCTTTACATTTAAAGAAGTGGGATACCCTTCCACAAAGGCAACATCATCCACATCCACCCCTTCACCTTTGGCAAAGTTATAAATAACTCTTCCAAACTCATCCTTTCCGAGCCGGCTGATCCATTTTGAACGAAGATCCAGTCTGGCACAGCCGATGGCAAAGTTCAGTTCTGCTCCTCCTACTTTTCTTTCAAAAGTCGAAACAAATCGTAATGGTCCAGTGCTTGCTGGATTTAAGGTGATCATTGCGTCACCTAAAGTTAGGATTCCATAGTTCAATGACAAATTCATACCCCTTTCTTTTTCTAATTACGGCAAGAAGAGCTTGCTGTAAGGGTATTAAAAAATTACTAAATCGGTTTGGTAAACCGGTTTAGTAGAATTCTAAATGAAAACCCTTACAAATGCAATCATTATTTTTCTATCAACTTTTTAAACTTGAAATCAATAAAAAGAGACTTCCAGGAAGCCTCTTTTTGATCATATCTATTTCTTCTTCATAATCGCCATCGTACACCGGGAAACACAAACAAGCTTTCCTTCCTCATCGGTAATTTTGATGTCCCAGACCATGGACGTTCTGCCTTTATGCAACGGTGTGGCTGTAGCTGTAACGATCCCGTCCCTCTTGCCTCGCAGATGGTTGGCGTTGATCTCCATTCCGACTGCCATCTCCGTTTCCTCATCGATAAAATGATAGGTTCCGATACTGGCGATCGTTTCTGCCAGTGCGACAGACGCCCCGCCGTGCAGCAAACCAAACGGCTGATGGGTCGCTGAGTGCACCGGCATGGTGGCTACCGCTTGGTCGTCGGACAGTTCCACAATTTCAATTCCCAGTGCTCCCAGCATCGTATCTTTCAAATTTTTCATTTCCATACCAAACACACCCCTTATGTAAATTGACTATATTTTCAGAATATATGAGTATGGGCCGACAGACAAGAAAAATGCCACTCCCATAAGAATGAAAGCCGCTATTCAGGGATTACTGGAGCGTTACTCGCGATTCGACATGAATTACTAGCGAAAACGCATTGATTACTTGCGATTTTGCTGCCATTACTCGCGAAAATGATGACTTTACTCTCGATTTTGCCTCATTAACTCACGAAACACATCATTTTCATAAAAACGCACCCCCGCATCTCTCATTTTCGTCTGTTCCATCTCAGTTCATTTTTTCCGTGGTAAACCCTTACCTTTATTTATATTTAAAAAAACTGAATAATTTGCGATTTAAATTCGCTGAGAAATCGCTTACAATAAAGGCAACTAAGAACAAGGAGGAATTCAAATGAAAAACATGAGAACTCAAACACTCCAAACATATAAGGGTGGAACACGTTCTTAAATGTAAACGGTGCGCCCCCTTATGTGTGCCTAGCTAAAAACACAAAGGGGTAAATCATGCATTTTCCAATAAAAAAATTTCTCTCCTATTACAGACCGTATTTACGTTTGTTTCTTTCGGTATTGGCTTGTGCCTTTATCGCGTCCGCTGTGACTCTGATTCTTCCGCTGCTCGTTCGGTACATTACGAAGGATGTTCTCGAAGGAGACTTGTCCATTGCGCTGAGTAAAGTGTACTGGATCGGCGGGCTGATGCTCTTTTTAGCCGCCGTTCAGAATATCGGAAACTACTTTGTGGACTACAAGGGCCATGAAGTCGGCGGCCGGATGGAACGTGATATGCGCAGTGAGCTGTTCGCGCATATGCAAAAGCTTTCGTTCAGCTTTTACGATAAGGAAAAGACAGGCCAGCTCATGTCCCGCATAACGAATGACCTGCTGCTGCTTTCCGAGCTTTATCACCATGGACCCGAAGACTACATGAAGTATCTCGTCCGCTTTCTTGGGGCCTTTGTAATCCTGTTTATGATCAATGCGCCATTAACGCTCGCTGTTTTCTGTTTCTTGCCGGTCATCGGTATCTTTTCTTTGGTTCTCAATAAAAAGCTTAACCGGTTATTTAAAAGAAACAAAGAGCGGATCGCAGACGTGAACGCACAGGTTGAGGATAGCCTTTCCGGAATCCGGGTCGTCAAATCGTTTGCCAATGAACATGTAGAAGTCAGGAAGTTCAACCAGGAAAATCAGCGGTTTTTCGAAAGCCGAAAGAGTACGTACAAAGCTGAGGCCATCTATTACGATGGCGTTGAGACGCTCATTCAGTTGATTACGATCACGGTAATTGTCTTCGGCAGTGCCAGTATCGTCCACCACACGCTGGATCTGGCGGATTTGATCACGTTTCTTCTCTATATCGGTTATATGGTCGAACCGATTCAAAAGCTGACCCATATGAGTACCCAGTTACAGGAAGGAATAACCGGCTTCCAGCGCTTTATGGAAATCATGAACTTACAACCGGCGATTGAAAGCAAGCCGGATGCCCTGACACTAACAAAGGTACATGGCGACATTGAGTTCAAGCACGTTTCTTTCCGTTACGAAGGCCATCTGGACCCTGTCTTCGTTAATCTGTCGCTTCATGTACGTCCGGGAGAATATGTTGCATTGGTCGGTCCCTCCGGCGCGGGAAAAACGACACTATGCTCGCTCATCCCCCGCTTTTATGATGTGACAGACGGAGATGTCCTGCTCGACGGATGGAGTGTTCGGGAGCTTGACCTGAAGTCGTTACGTAATCAGATCGGTATCGTTCAGCAGGATGTATATCTCTTTGCGGGAACCGTGATGGATAATATCCGCTACGGCAGTCCAGAAGCGAGTGATGAGGAAATTATGGCGGCAGCCAAACATGCCAATGCCCATGACTTTATCATGAGTCTGCCCAACGGCTACCACTCCGAAATCGGACAGCGGGGTGTCATGCTTTCCGGAGGCCAAAAGCAGCGGCTAAGCATCGCTCGGGTATTCTTAAAGAACCCGCCCGTTCTCATTTTGGATGAGGCAACGAGTGCATTGGATAACGAGAGTGAGAGCATCATTAAGGACTCACTGGAATACTTGGCAAAAGGGCGCACAACAATTGTCATCGCTCACCGCCTTTCCACCATTCGCAATGCAGAGCGGATTATCGTCTTAACAGAGGATGGCATTGAGGAAGAAGGCACACACGAGGCGTTGCTTGCCCGCGGTGGCGCGTATGCGCACCTGTATTCCAAGCAGTTTGAATTACAAGCATAATTGAAAAATCGGCTCCCATCTCCGGGGCCGATTTTCTTTAGTTGATCTGTCCTAGGACAAGTTCTGAATGCTGGCATATACTATAGCATCCTAGGGGGGACAACAAAATGTTTAATTATCGATTGAGGGAACAGTTCCTTTTTGCCGCCAGTGACGAAACCATTGCTTGTATGTTAAGTGCACTCGCTGACAAAGGCGGAAACATCACGGCTTTTGAACAGACACGTGCGGCAGGAAACCGGACATTCCTGAATACGGTGAGGCTGGTCATTGGAAATGATGAAGGTGAAAACAGCGATGATCTCCGCACCTTGAAAAAGATACTAAAAAAGCTTGGTGTATATTATAAGCAGAAAACCGTCATTCAGTTTATTTTCACACCAGACGTACCCGGCCAGTTTAGCGCTGTATATAATCTACTGTGGTGCAGGGTGACCATTAATGCTTTTTATATCGGAGAAGACAATACCTTTTATATGGACGTGTCAAATATCGAGAAGGCACAGCGCATCTTATCCAATCCAAACAGTAAACCTTGCCATAAAAATGCTGAATAAATAGAAAAGGGCTGTCCTGAAAGTTGAAAATTGACCTTCAGGCAGC
>NZ_JARMMC010000027.1:0-14248 GCF_036216745.1 Fictibacillus sp. B-59209
TAGCTCTTAAAGTTTAAAAATAAGAAATTGATGGGATTGTAAAATCCCTGACTTACCTGGCTTTTGTTTGGTTTTCAAAGAACATTTTGTCGAATGCCGCTCGTTTTGGCGACTTTCTTAGGATAACATCTTTGGTGTAAGGTGTCAACCTCTTTTTTTTGTGTTTGTTCGTGTTTGCCGCGTCGTTTCAGCGACAAGTAGTACTATACCATGATAGCAAGAAAGAGGTCAACACCTTTTCAGAAAAAAGTTTAATTCCTTTATTTATTCATTGTATAGTGGCGGTGAAACAAATGCTTGCCTTTGGTCTGCTGGCGGATTACATCCACAATTCCCTTTTCAATAAGGTGCTCAAGCAGGATTCCAAGATCAATAGAGTAATCTGCAATTTCACGGTGTTCCATCAGTTCAGCGACTGTCCACTCGTATTGTTCTTCGAATATCGTTAATAAGTGGCCCGCGCCTAGCTTCGTTTTGGAGCTGATGGAAAATTCGCTTGCTATTAATAGAAGTTCGATCCGTTTAGCGATGGATTCATTTCCGGTAATCAGTTCTTCATATAGTTTGTAGATTTGAGGCTCGATTACCTTTACTTGATTCCACACTGTAATTTCCGGGTGGAACCCCCGCTCGATAACAGCCAGACGTGCCAGATGATGGAGAGCATGGAGTATATGGTTGAACGAATCAAGGTGCTGTCCGCTGTGAAAAAGCTCTTTTCCATCAGAAAAGCGGCGAAGCAGTTTGGCAAATTCCAGAGTAATCTTTTTGGAACGTTCAGGAACTGGGAATTTATCAAGTCTGTCTCTCAATTCAGTGATATATTCGTTTCGGTTAAACAGGACTTTCCCATTAATGACCCAATCGACGACACGGCGGTTTGAGCCGAGAAGAAGCCATTCATTCAGCCGCTCTTCTGTCACAATATGTAAAGCAGCAATCTTATCATCAAATTCATAGTGTTTGACACTCCATGGTTTCTCCCCGTGAGTGACAATGATAAATAAGATGCAGTCAAAATTATCCGTTAATGGACTAAATGGTTTGTTCTTTTCAATCAATAGAACTCCAAGTGTGTTTTCGTTACTTGCCCTTTCTTGATAAAGCGGGCGTAACAAGTCTTCCATGCCTTCAACTCCCGTTCTAATTTCGGTCTCCATACATTTCAACGCAGCCGCTGAAAATCCTTTCTTTTTTTTCAAGTCCTTGTATACTGTAATTTAGGAGGGACAACCATGATAAAATATACGAGCAAGATCAATAAAATACGTACGTTTGCTTTAAGTCTTGTTTTTATTGGAATCATTATTATGTATGCCGGCATATTTTTCAGAAGCCACTTTATACTAATGTCATTATTTATGTTAATTGGATTTCTTGCAACCCTCGCAAGTGCCGGAGTTTATTTTTGGATTGGTATGATCTCAACGAATGCTGTTCAGGTTGTATGCCCAAATTGCGGGAAAGTCACCAAAGTATTGGGCCGCGCGGATGCGTGCATGGCATGCAATCAGCCGCTTACGCTTGATAAGGATCTTGAAGGTCTTGAATTTGACGAAAAATATAATTCAAGACGCGCTATGAAAAAGACCGCAAAAAAATAAGCTGATCCAGTCAAGCTGGTTCAGCTTATTTTAATGCTTTTTAGTTTTGCAATCCGGGCAAGTTCCGTAGATTTCCATGCGGTGGTGTCCAACGTCAAATCCCGTTACGGATTCAGCCAGTGTTTCAACCTCATCAAGTCCAGGATAGTGGAAATCCACTATTTTGCCGCATCCCTCGCATATAATGTGGTAATGCTCTGTCGTTACACAATCAAAACGGCTGGAAGCATCTCCGTAGGTCAATTCTTTAACGAGACCTACTTCTTTAAATACCCTAAGGTTATTATAGACCGTCGCAACGCTCATGTTAGGAAATTTACCCTCTAAGGATTTGTATATTTCATCTGCTGTTGGATGTGTCATAGATTGTATCAAGTGTTCCAGAATCGCATGACGCTGAGGAGTAATGCGAACTCCAGACTGTTTTAATGTATCTATTGCTTCATTTATGCGTACTTCAGACATCGTCATGCACCTCACTCTCAAAAGAAATTATTACATTATAATGTTTATAATTAGTGTATCTTGAACTGCCTGCTTTTGTCAATCCATTGGCCTGTATATGTGCACAGAACCACAAAAGATCCAGGTCTTTTTTCTTACCCGTTCCATTAGAGTTACATTATTACGATTCCCCAAATGCACATAAAAAGTGCGGGATAGATTCCCGCACATCGATTGGAAGAGTTATTACTAAATCCTATGCAAATCATGAAACGAAGTATAGTCAGACGCCTTGATGTTTATTTTCTATTTTAGATTCTCAGGATTTAAGCCCTCAAGTTCCGGAATAACAAATAGGCCGTCTTTTCTGACTAATACATCATCAAAATACAGTTCTCCGCCGCCGTATTCAGGACGCTGGATGAGAACCATATCCCAGTGCACGGAAGAACGGTTTCCATTGTCCGCATCTTCATATGCCTCTCCAGGTGTAAAGTGAATACTGCCGCAAATTTTTTCATCAAAAAGGATGTCGCCCATTGGATGCTGGATCATCGGGTTAACACCGATCGCAAACTCTCCTACAAAGCGTGCCCCATCATCAGTATCAAAGATTTCATTGAGTTTCTCTGAGTTGTCAGCTGTTGCTTCTACAATTTTGCCGTTTTCAAACGTAAGACTGACATTGTTGAATATCGTTCCGCGGTAAGGACAAGGTGTATTATAGGTGATTGTCCCATTTACACTGTCCTTGACCGGGGCCGTAAAGACTTCCCCATCCGGGATATTGTTATCACCTGCACATTTAACAGCCGGGATTCCTTTAATGGAAAACGACAGGTCGGTACCAGGCGATACAATTCTTACCTTGTCCGTACGCTCCATCAATTCTTTTAAAGGCTGCTGTGCCTGCTCCATTTTCTTATAATCCACATTGCAGACATCCAATAGGAAGTTCTCAAACGACTCGAAGCTCATTTTAGCTTTCTGAGCAAGTCCCTTGGTAGGGTAATTCAAAAGCACCCATTTACGTTCATTAATGATGACTTTTTGCACGGGTTTAAAGTACTCACCGCGAAGCTGGAACTTGTCGCCAGGAACTTCAGACAGCTCGGAATCATTCTCTGAACTTGCGATGGAGATATACGCATCCACCTCTTTGACTCTTTTCAAATCCCAGCCCATTGAGGTTTCCAGCTGCTCTGCTTCATAGCCTGTAATTAAGTAACGGCTGATTTCGTCATCATATATATTCACGTACGGATAAGCACCCATCGCATAAGCTTCTTTAATGAGGGCTTTAATTAATGGCCTGGCAGTTAGAGGTGAAGTGATCAGCACACGCTCTCCTTTTTTTAATTCTACAGAGTGGTGCAGCAGCGTCCTGGCAAGAGTGACGACTCTTTCATCTAACATTGTAAACCTCCCCTATTCTATGTATCTTTAAAAAATTCCAACAATTCCATCTTATCATTAAAACCTTCATGTTGCCCATAATTAATCCGGGAGTATATACCTGGTTCATATGCTCATACTATAAGAAAAAATAAAGGGGCTTGTTACAATGAACGTGGATCGAGCAAAACAGATTATTTCTTCGCCTAGCGAAATTGAAGTGATGTATTTTGGTAAGCCAGTATGGATTGAGTCCATTAATTCATCAAGCGGAACAGCCTGGGTGCATCCCAATGAAGAACCTGATCATGACATGGAAGTGCCAGTAAGCGATCTGCTTGAGCATTAATTGCAAAAGGGCCTGCTTTCAAAAAGCAGTGCCCTTTTCTTTATTTCATGTTTTCTTTTATATAAGTCAGAACTTCATCAATATGCTCTTTCACTTTCACTTTTCTATACTCTTTCACAACGTTTCCTTCTTTATCGAGAATGAAAGTTGAGCGCTCAATCCCCATGTACTCTTTTCCGAAGTTCTTCTTTAGTTTCCAAACTCCGAAAAGCTCTGCTGCTTCATGTTCCTCGTCTGCCAGAAGCAAGAACGGCAGGCCGTATTTATCAATAAATTTTTCGTGTCGGGCCATCGGATCTGTACTGACTCCGAGAATCACGGCATCCAAATCCTTAAATTCATCATGCTTGTCCCTGAAATCACAAGCTTGAGTCGTGCATCCAGGGGTCATATCTTTCGGGTAAAAGTACAACACCACATTTTTCCCCTGGAAATCTGATAGTTTTACATTTTCTCCATTACTTGCCGGCAATGTAAAATCCGGTGCTTTTTCTCCTGTGGTAACTGTCAAGGATATCCCTCCTGTTTAACTTCATCTATATAAAGAGGGTAACCAATTCCACGCGTTCCTACAACTTTTTTGATGCCGGTTCCCTGTCTATGACTGAAGACAGTACAAATGCAGCTGGGAGCAAGTATCCGATCAGTGCTTCTACTATGGACAGCCATCTGCCAGCCCCCAACGGAGTCAAGTCCCCATATCCTACAGAGAGCATCGTCATCGAGCTGAAATACATGGCATCATCAATTACATGAAAAAAATGGCGATGCCCGATAACCTCCCCGTGCTTCACGAGAACATGAATATCCATGAGAAGCAGCGAGGTATACATGAGCCCGAAACCGAGGATGATGGTGACATAAACGATAACAAGCACGAAAAGGTGGTTTAATGACATGAGCTGATGCTTCATGACCGGGTGTAAAAAAAGGGATTGAAGACTTTTATATACTATAAACCCTGATAATAAAAGCATCGCTAGATAAATCAAATCCCCCACCGCCTCTGTTAGCAGTGTATGCAGCCCTTTGGACAAATAAGACAGGTATATAATAGGGCTGAACATTAAAAAGAACACAAAAAAAGGCTGGAAAACGATTGTTTTCTTTTTATATGGATTAGTATCTTACAGCATTACTTTTTTCTTGTGAAGCAAGCAATCCGGCTACACCCGCAACAAGAGGAGTCGCCATGGATGTTCCAGACATCCAAAATAAAAAGGGGCTGTCCAAGAAGTCTGTAAGCTGTTGATTTCCGTTCCAGGGTGCTCGCTTTCCGCGGGGCGTGCGGTGAGCCTCTTGGCGCTAGCGTCTGCGGGAGTCTCACCTGTCACGCTAGTCCCGCAGGAGTCTCGCACCTTCCACTTCAATCAACTTTTCATTGAAGATTTTCAAGCCAAAGAGGAGCTGCTGAAGGTCAATTTTCGACTTTCAGGACAGCCCCTTACCGGCTAATTCCCTGCCCCACGATATTTGGTTACACCTATATTCCATAAAAAAACAGAGATAGCGAAGAAAATGACGCCGATCAGCGGTGTGATGAAGGCATAATGGTACCACTCTTCCCTGCCAAGAAAATAAGCTGCCGGATAGACTCCGACGAAAGCAAAAGGAAGAATCCACGTAAGTACATAGCGAATGATCCGATTATAAATATCTACAGGATAACGGCCGTAGTTTCCGATGTTGTACATCATCGGCATAATATCCGTTCTGCTGTCCGACCAGAAACCGATGCTCGCCAGCGTAACAAAGATTCCTGCATACACAAGGGCACCGCCTGCGACCAGAACGAGAAAAATAAATGGATCATACCAATGCAAGCTTAATCCCAGATTGTTTCCAGCATAATACATGATCGCCAGGCCTGTAACGCCCCCGAACAATGACTCAAGCTCCATCCGTTCCAAGATAATCTGAAAAAGACTATGGATCGGCCGGGTCAGAATTCTGTCCATTTCCCCTTTCACGATATAGCGGTCCGTGAAATCCCAGATGTTAAAGAAAGCACCGAAAACCGCAAATGGCACGAGAAAAAAGCCATAGATAAAGACCATCTCATCTTTGCTCCAGCCTTTCAGCAGACTGGTGTGGCCGAATACCACGAGTATGAAAATAAGGTTAACAGCTTGAAAGAGCAGGTCTGAAAATATATCAACGAGCATATCTGCACGGTAGGTCAGCCTTGTTTTTAAATATTGGCCTGCATATTGAAAAAAGATAGAAAGATAGGACATTCCTCATTACCCTCCTTGCACGATGAGCTGACATTTTGCTGTTGTCCACAGCACCTGGATCGGTATAAAGAGAACGAGGCACCACAGTGCTTGATTCATCAGCCCGTGGATAACTTCACTTCCCTGAAACCCTTCCGTAAAGATCATGCTCGGAATATAACTGATTCCCTGAAACGGCAGATAGCCCATAATACTTTGGGCCCAGCCGGGAAAGAAGCTGATTGGCAGGATTAGCCCTGAGAACAGATCGATTACGACACGCTTTGCCCGGATTAAACCATCATTATTAAATAGGAAGAAGGTTGCAATTCCTGTCAGTAAATTGATCTGAGTATTAATAATGAAGCTTAAAATAATAGATACCAGGAAATACAGCCATGTTGCCGGATGACTAGTAAACCGGATTGGAAAGATAAAATAGACGATGACCATGCCTGGTACCGAGAAAAAGAGAATCCTGAAAATACCTTCTCCCAATCCCTGCATCATCTTCATGCTAATGTAGTTATACGGCCGGATCATCTCGATGGCCACTTTTCCTTCCTTGATCTCAAGAGCTATTTCCCTGTCGATGTTATTAAAGTAGAAGGCCCTTGCCATCCAGGAGACCGCAATGTATGTAGTCATCTGGACAATAGAGAGATGCTGGATTGATGGTTTATCCCCATAGATTGCACTCCACAAAAAGTAATACGCTCCGATATTGATGCTATAGATCAAAATACCGCTGTAATAGTTTGTCCGGTAGGCCAGCATCATCAAGAAGCGGATGCGGATCATTTCTAAATATTTAGCCATTCCGGACTGCTCCTTCTTCGTAAATATTGCGAATAATTTCTTCTGTTGTAATCTCAACAATCTTTAAGTCTGCAATCCTCTTTGCAGCAACGACCCTACCGATGACCGCAGAGATCACTTCCTCATTGTTCTCCACGCTTGCTGTCCAGCTGTTCGCATTGCTGCCTTGCTCCCACACAACAAGGTGTTCCTTCGTCAATTCCTGCAGTTCATTCATAAACACATCCTCAGTGAAAAGGAATTGAATCTGCTTGCCTTCTCCCCAGTTTTCACGGAGCTGGCGAAGGGCTCCATCGTAGATGATCTTACCTTCATCGAGCATGATGACCCGTTCACATAGCGCCTCTATGTCTGACAGATCATGTGTAGTCAAAAGAATGGTCGTTCCGTATTTTGCATTAATCTCTTTTAAAAATTCACGGATCTTAAGCTTCACCAGCACGTCCAGCCCGATGGTAGGTTCATCCAGGAACAGAAGCGGCGGGTTGTGAATAAGCGCTGCCGCAAGTTCACATCTCATACGCTGTCCTAAAGACAGCTTTCGCACCGGTTTATCGAGCAGAGGTTCAATCGCCAGTGTTTGTATTACATCCGTCATGTGAGAGTTATAGAATTCATCCGGAACATTGTAGACTTTCTTCAGCAGCCGGAAGGATTCCTGAACTGCAATATCCCACCATAACTGAGATCTCTGCCCGAACACCACCCCGATGCTGCGTACAAATTTCTCCCTGTCTTTATGGGGGTTCATTCCATTAACCATTACTTGCCCTGAAGTGGGCGTCAGAATGCCTGTCAGCATTTTGATGGTCGTGGACTTACCGGCACCGTTTTCCCCGATATAACCAACCATTTCCCCTTTACGTATCTTCAGAGAGATGTCATCCACTGCTGTCTTGATGGTGTAGTTTCTCGTAAACAGATCACGAAATGCTCCCTTAAGCCCCGAACGACTGGAATGGGATGTGAATTCTTTACGCAAATCTTTTAAATCTATAATATAATCCATTGTGTTTTTCCTCCGAAAACTTTCTTCATGGTGCCAGGCACCCGTTTTTAACCAGCATGAACTAGTTTATCCTAAGTCTCCGCTTACCTCAATCTATTTAGCCTGCTTAAGCGGATCCTCTACAGCATCGCCTAAAACATGCTACAATATATGATGGATTTTAATTGTATTGTTTCATTTACCCCGTGGGGAATGTATGGACAGCAAGGAGGAAAATCAATGAATCATCAGCAGTCAGAATTATTATATAAGGAAGCACAAGAACATATTGTCGGTGGAGTGAACAGCCCTTCACGTTCCTTTAAAGCAGTAGGTGGAGGAGCACCAGTATTCATGGAAAGAGCACAAGGAGCCTACTTCTGGGATGTGGACGGAAATCGGTACATCGATTACTTGGCAGCATACGGACCCATCATTACAGGCCACGCCCATCCGCATATCACAAAAGCCATAACGAAGGCTGCGGAAAACGGCGTGTTGTACGGCACACCGACAAGCCTGGAAGTGAGGTTTGCAAAAATGTTGAAAGAGGCTATGCCTGCCATGGAAAAGGTGAGGTTTGTCAACTCAGGCACAGAAGCAGTCATGACAACAATCCGTGTAGCCCGCGCTTACACTGGACGCGACAAGATCATAAAGTTTGCAGGCTGCTATCATGGCCATTCAGATCTCGTACTTGTAGCCGCCGGTTCTGGCCCATCAACACTCGGAACACCTGATTCCGCCGGCGTTCCGAAAAGCATCGCTCAGGAAGTCCTCACAGTTCCCTTCAATGATATTGATTCCTACCGTGAGGCGTTAGACCGCTGGGGTGACCAGATTGCTGCGGTTCTCGTTGAACCCATCGTCGGAAACTTCGGTATCGTTGAACCTAAAGAAGGTTTTTTGGAAGCTGTAAATGAGCTGACTCACAAGGCCGGAGCTCTCGTCATCTATGATGAAGTCATCACGGCTTTCCGCTTTATGTATGGCGGTGCACAAGATTTTCTTAACGTAAAACCGGATATGACTGCCCTTGGAAAAATCATCGGCGGAGGTCTGCCGATCGGAGCATACGGCGGCAAGAAAGAAATTATGGAAAAAGTAGCGCCTTTAGGACCCGCTTATCAGGCAGGAACAATGGCCGGAAATCCGGCTTCCATCTCTGCGGGAATCGCATGTCTTGAAGTTCTTCAAGAAGAAGGCGTATATGAAAGAATGGATGAACTAGGCAAACAGCTTGAAGAAGGTATCCTGGGGCATGCAAAGGCCTATGGTGTTCCCATTACGATCAACCGTTTAAAAGGGGCGCTTACCGTCTACTTTACGAATGAGAAAATCGTGAATTATGAACAGGCTGAAAACACCGATGGAGAGCGATTTGGAAAATACTTTAAAGCCATGCTTGCAGAAGGAATCAACCTTGCTCCCTCTAAGTATGAAGCCATGTTTTTAACCACCGCTCATACAAATCAAGACATCGCTGAAACGCTCGAAGCGGTTGAACGTTCGTTTAAGAAAATTACTTCGATGTAAATTTATGAAACAGAGTGCATAAACCACTCTGTTTTTTCACTCCAAAATGTAAGCGCTTTCTTAAATGATTGTGCTCAAAGTACCACCTCAGCCCTCCTTTGATATACATTAGTTTGAATAAAAATAATTGACTGACTATTCGAACGATGATAATATTTAACTATATTAGTCAATTGGTTTAAAACAATACACGGGTAAAGAGATAAAACCATTTCTCGCGATGTGGTTTTTTTATGTCTTATAAGGTATGAAACATAGGGGTAAGGGAGGCTTTCGTAATGAGTAAATCATGGAGTCCTGCTTTGTTTAAGGATTATCGCAAGCAGGAATTTGACAGCTGTGGAATCGTATCGGTGATTGAGAAAGAGAACATTCCGACCAAGAAAAATGTGGATGATGCTATTCATGCTTTGATCACGATGAACCATAGAGCAGGCTTTATTGAAAATGAAGGTGATGGTATCGGTATCAATATCGATATCCCCCGACTTCTTTGGAAGGAAAAGCTTACAAGCAAAGGCTTTCCTTCTTCTGCTGTGGATTCTGATCATTTTATTGTCGGCCATTTTTTCATCGACAAAAAGGCGGACAGCCGCTCAGAGATGGAAGCGGTTAAACAATGGTTTGAGAAGTATCACCTTGAGCTTATATATGAAACAACAGAGGTTACAAATTCTGCGGCCTTAGGGCCCATCGCTCGCGGTGAAGAACCAGTCTTCTGGCAGGCTGCACTGCTTCCTGTTAAAAATCATGAAGAGCTGGACCGTACGCTTTATAACCTGCTGATTGATATCGAAACGTCCCCGGCAGTCCATGTCGCTTCTCTCAGCAATCACCATGCTGTCTATAAAGTCATGGGTTCAGGCGAAACACTGCCTGCCTATTATGAAGATTTAACAAACCCGCTCATCGCGTCAACCATTACTTTAGGCCACAACCGCTATTCTACAAATACATTGTCCACCTTTTTCAGAGTCCAGCCTTTCAGCGTTCTTGGACATAACGGCGAACTGAATACGATCGCCAAACTCCGTGAAGAAGCTGAAATTATTGGTATTCCGGTTACTGATGGCGGAAGCGACTCACAAGATTTAAACAGAGTCATTGAAACATTGATCCTTCGAGAAGGATTCTCCTTGTTTGAAGCGATGGACGTTCTGTTTCCTCCCATCATTCATGAAATCAAGGCCTACCCTTCTCACTTAAAGGATTTGTATACCTATTTAAGGGAAGCCTGGGGACATTTTGCTCAAGGGCCTGCAGGAATCATCTCAAGATTCGGAAACGAAGCGGTTTTTAGTGTAGATGCCCTTGGACTCCGTCCGATCTGGCAGCTCGAAACAGATACTTCCTTCTACTTCTCATCTGAACAAGGAATTCTTTCCAACAATGACTTTACAGCGGAGCCAAAAAGCTTTGCTCCCGGTGAAAAGGTTGGATTGAAACGGGAAGATGACGGCCGCCTTACTTATTACAATCACAATGATTACCAGGAGCAGGTCTTCCAAAAGATGGAGACCAGGATCTGTGTTGACGGTGCCAGGCACCGGTTAGAAACACCTTCCCTGGAGATCGGGCCTTTCCGTGCAGCTCTGAAAAAACATAACGGATGGTATGCCGCCTATGGCTGGGACAGAGAACAGATCCATCAGCTTGAACAGATGGCAGAAAAAGGAGTCGAACCTATTCAATCGCTCGGCCATGATTCTCCGCTGGCCGCTCTTCATCCTGAACGCCAAAACATTGCTGATTTTATTAAAGAAAGTGTAGCTGTTGTTACCAACCCGGCGATTGACAGGGACAGGGAAACCGAGCATTTTTCTACCCGTACCGTTCTCGGAAAACGGCCTTCCCTCTTTAAAAAAGAAAAAGAACTGAATACGATTGAACTCCTTACACCGCTGCTGGTTGAAGGGATAGATGGGAAAAACCTTTCGGAGCAATTCAACCATCCATCTTATGAGCAAGTAGCAGCCTATTTTGAAGGAAGAAATGAAAAGTATGTTCTTCATTCTGTCATGCTGGAAAGTGAGACCGTGGAAGAAGCACTTTCCCGCCTCTCTGCTGAAGCCGCAACAGCCGCAGAAAATGAAGCTGCGGTGATCATTCTGGATGACAACCAGGCACACAGAAAGCATCTTTGGCTTGATCCTCATCTGGTTCTGTCAGCAGTGGATCAAAGCCTCAGAAAGAAGTTCCTGAGACGCAGTGTTTCATTGATTCTCAGATCTGCTGCCATCCGTTCTCTGCATGATATCATCCTTATAATCGGGCTTGGCGCTGATGCAGTCAGCCCATACCTTCTGTTTGAGACCGTAACCGAGCCTGAGAACCAGCTCCCTGCGGCCAAATTATTTGAAGCATTAAACAAAGGGCTGGAGAAAGTGATTTCCACAATCGGTATCCATGAGTTAAGGGGATACGACCGCCTCTTTTCAAGCATCGGGCTGAGCAGCGAAATTGCCGAAACATTGAATATCGTAAACTTCTTTGGCTCAGAATCGCTTGGATATAATTTTGCTAAACTGAAAGAAGACAGTCTTGCAAGAAAAGAAGTGTTCAGGCAAACTGACGCAAGAGCAAGCAAGAGCTTCCGCTTGTTCCCAAGAATTTGGAAATCGATCGGAGACATCGCCAGCGGTAAATCAGATTACAGAACCTATGCAGATAAATTGGAGGATCAGGAAAAAAGCAATCCTATTGCCATTCGCCATCTGACCGACCTGTCCAGTTCTGAAACACCAGTTGATCCGGCTCATGTCGATATTGGTGTAAAAGATCACAGCCTTCCTTTTGTGATCAGCTCTATGTCTTTCGGTTCACAAAACGAGACCGCATTTCGAGCCTATGCTGAAGCGGCTGATGTGCTGAATATGATCAGCTTAAACGGCGAGGGCGGCGAAATCAAAGACATGATTGGAAAATATCCGAAGACACGCGGACAGCAGATCGCTTCTGGACGCTTTGGGGTTAATATCGAACTGCTAAACTCATCCAATCTATTGGAAATCAAAATCGGTCAGGGAGCTAAACCTGGTGAAGGAGGCCATCTGCCAGGTTCGAAGGTTACCGAGAAAATCGCAGAGGCCCGAAATGCCACAGTCGGATCAGATTTAATTTCGCCTTCCAACAACCATGATATCTACTCCATCGAAGATCTGGCACAGATGATCACCGAACTGAAAACGGCCAACGACCAGGCAAAGGTATCTGTTAAAATACCTGTCGTCCCTAACATCGGCACCATATCCGTCGGCATTGCTAAAGCGGGGGCAGACATCATTACGCTCAGCGGTTTCGATGGCGGAACCGGAGCTGCGCGGGTGCATGCTCTACAGCATGTCGGATTGCCTGCCGAGATCGGAGTAAAAGCTGCCCATACCGCACTTCTTGAAGCCGGATTGAGGCATAAAGTCGAGCTTTGGGCTGACGGAGGCATCCGCAGTGCTCTTGATGCAGTGAAAATGATGCTGCTAGGCGCAAACAGGATCGGGTTTGGCACCCTTTCCATGGTAGCCATCGGCTGTACGACCTGCCGCGGCTGCCATCTTGATACGTGCCATGTAGGAATTGCCACTCAGATTGATTCCGAGCAAAAAGCGAGAGACCATGGGCTACGACGCTTTGTTCCAAGGCAATTCGACCCCGCCGTCCAAGGTCTTGTCAGACTGTTCACTGAGTTTGGCAATGAACTGCGGCAGCTTACGGCTTCTCTTGGTTTTACATCGGCACAGGAACTTGTAGGACGATCAGATCTGTTAATGCAGAATCGGGGACTCAATCAGCTGGATCTCTCTTCCCTGCTGGAAAAATCGACTGTAGAAGAGATGATCCCATTGCCGCATGTACAGGAATCACTCCTTGCTGCCGTAACAATGGCGGCCGGTGCAGAATATTTGGATGACGATGTTACCCAGCTCTCTCATTCAAGAGACTTTCAATTTGTAACGGCCGAACAGCGTGTACTCGGCAGCCGGGTTTCAGGACACAAGACCCGTTCACAGCGAACCGGAAAACAGCCGGATATCCACCTTCATTTTAAAAACGGATCTATTCCTGGAAACGGGCTTGGGGCCTATACATCAAAAGGCATTAAAATCAAAGTAGAAGGCGGAGCACAGGACGGGCTGGCAAAAACCGCATTTGGCGGGTCCATCACCATCTTGAAATCAAAGGCGAAAAACGGACAGTATTACAATGGTTCTGTAGGTAAAGGATTTGCCTACGGCGCTCAGAAAGGGCTCTTTATGATTCAGGGAAATGCAGATGCAAGAGCCGGAATCCGCCTATCCGGAGCAGATCTTGTCATCGGCGGCAAACTTGCTGCTCCGGTCATAACAGATCGTGGAAATACCGGAGTAAACGCCAACATCAAAGGATTTGCCTTTGAATATATGACCAATGGCAGAGGGCTCGTACTCGGGGATCCAGGTCCATGGATCTGCGCTGGAATGACCGGAGGAGTCGTCTATCTTCGCCTCCAGCCCGAAATGGGTCTGACGTATGAAGTATTGAGAACAAGGATCGCGAAAGGTGCCAAAGTTTCATTGGAGCCCATCGGGTTTAAGGGTGCGGAGGACATTAATGAGCTGCTGACAAAGTATTCAGCTGCGCTTGTAAAATCAGAGCAGTTTGAAGAAGCTGCTGAAATCAAGTATCTCAAGGAACATCCGCTTGAACATTTTGTGCAGGTCATTCCTGTAAAAGAACAGGCTGATCCCGATGTTTCCACGGAATAAATAGCCTTAATAGTAGAAGGGGCTGTCCAAGAAGTCTGTAAGCTGTTGATTTCCGTTCCAGGCTCCTCGCTTTCCGCGGGGCGTGCGGTGAGCCTCTTGGTGCTAGCACCGGCGGGAGTCTCACCTGGCACGCTAGTCCCGCAGGACAAGGAAAGCTT
>NZ_JARMMC010000028.1:0-64772 GCF_036216745.1 Fictibacillus sp. B-59209
TCACCTGTCACGCTAGTCCCGCAGGAGTCTCGCACCTTGCACTCCAATCAACTTTTCATTGAAGATTTTTCACGTCAAAGGAGCTGCCTAAAGGTCAATTTTCGACTTTCAGGACAGCCCCTTTTTTATTTGATTCTATAAAGAGCCCAGAATACCGATCAGCAAGCTTCCTCCGAAAACAATTAATAACAGGATGACGAACCATTTGATCCACGGCTGTGACTTTTTAGGAAAGTCATCAATCGAGTGTTTCTGCTGGTAACCCATGAACCGTTATTTCTTCTGGTTCAATCTCTTTAGATTCATCATTCATCACTTATACACCATGATCGTTTGCAGCGGCTCAAAACACATTTTTTCGTAAATGCCTTTCGCAAAATTGGCGTCAAATACATTGAGCCTTACCTCTTCATACCCTTTTTCCTTTAACTCACTGATTCCTGCCTCGACTAGTTTTTTAGAGAGTCCTCTTCCCCTATAATCCTGCAGTACGTAGACGTCGTAAATAAAACCGATCTCTTTTTCAGTAAAATAATCCGTATTATGGCCAATCATGATCCAGCCGCCTACTTTATCCCGATCTTTGTATACGAGGTGATACGCCCCCTTTTCCACGATAGCGGTAAGCATATGCTCTGCCTTTTCCTGCGTTAGAACCCCAGTCCCTTGCAATCCTTCATTTGCAGAAAGAGCAGCATTGGATAGTATGTACGCTGTTTCCTCACGGTTCGCTTGTTCAATCATGTTTTAAACCTCCTGCATCTTTTTTATTGATTCTTCAAACAGGACGTATATCCTTCTCGTTAATGGATTTTATTCCCATTTACCAATACATAGGATTAAATTATGGTTTTCGGTTATGGCCCAAACTTATTTTTTATATAGTTTAAGGAAGGATTCTTGGAGGTGGTACCGTGGCCGTTGTGCAAGCGAGCAGTTCAGATATTACGTTGTTAGCCCGATTACTTCGAGCGGAAGGAGAAGGAGAAGGCGTCCGGGGAATGCAGCTGGTTGGAAATGTTGGTATTAACAGAATCCGTGCCAATTGTTCCGATTTTAGAGGGCTGAGGACGATTCCCCAGATGATTTACCAGCCCCATGCGTTTGAGGCCGTAACACACGGATATTTTTATCAAGCAGCAAGATCGAGTGAAAAACGTCTGGCAAAACGCGCCATTAATGGAGAAAGATACTGGCCGGCAAAATATAGCTTATGGTATTTCAGACCGCAGGGAAATTGTCCGTCTACCTGGTATGGCCAGCCGTTTGTTGCCAGATATAAACTCCATTGCTTCTATCAGCCCACTCCTGAAGAGTGCGACAATGTTTACAATACATTTTAAATCTTTTTGCAGGCTGTGGATCACTCAAACAGCCTGCTTCTTCTAGTTTAACAAATATTTCTTGTTTAACAAGAACGTTTGTTCGTATATTATAGGTATGTAAGCCAACTAAAGGACTATTTTCTGAAGGAATCATAGATGATGATGGTGAACTGCATAATCTTTCGTTGGTGCCAGGCACTGTTGCCTGACACTTTTAATGAAACGTCATGTTTTCAATGGCCTGTTTCACATTTCCATAGACTTTGATAGAAGTAAAATCAATGCCGGCATTTACAATTCTGCTGGCCAATTCAGGACGTATCCCTGTTACTGCAATATCAATTCCGAGGAGAGCCAAAACACTGTGTACAGTAAAGATGTGCCTTGCCACTTCAGTATCAATGGTAACAATTCCTGAAAAATCAAGTATCAGATATTTGACACCCAATGGAGAAATCTTTGGAACCACACGATTTAGCAAGTGGTCGGATCGATTCGAGTCAATCGTCCCGATTAAAGGAAGAATCGCAATTCCGTCTTGGATGGGTACAATAGGTGTGGATAATTCCTTGATTTCTTTTTGTGCTTCTTGTATAACACTGTCTTTATAGCGTTCAAAAGCAAACACCGTTTCATTCATGCTTAGATCCAGCATCTGATTCACCCGTTTAATGACCATGACTACTTCTCGAGTGTTTAATCCGAATTCTATGCCAACTCGCGTTACAAAATCCGAAAAAACCATACGAGTATCAGGATAACGTATAATAATTTTAGAGATATTGAGCTGGCTTCTTGCAGCTGCTTCTCCGTTAGCCTTACTCCATGACAATAGAGCATCAGGAACAGAGCCTTCCTGACAATCTAGGGATTGTGCTAAAAAAACAAAAAACTCATCATACATTAATTTAGCTTGCTTGATCTCCTCTTCTGGAACATCAAAATGAAAACTGCCGATGATCTCATCAACAATGTTTGAAGAGAGTGTGCCAGAGTTCTCCAATAGATAGTTAGCCATAGGGATGATTGAGTTCATGAACATACACTCCTATATTTTTTATATCATTCAGCATGCTAAAATTGAAATCAGAGTTTGATAGCAAAGTAAATTTTTAACCCTGTAAACTACTAAAACCTATTATAGCGTATTTTGTCGCAATTGTAAGATTTTCTTAGAATTGGAATGAAAACGTTCGCTCTCTGCCCGTTTTTGTCTTCAATGTGATACCATATGAATTAAAAAGGTGAGATTATGAGGATGGAAGGTGTACACTTCTTTTTGAAGCCTCTTGACACTTCACATTCAGAAGCAATGCTTCAGTTAGAGCTTGATAACCGTGAATTTTTTCAAAAATATACCCCGTTTAGAGATCCTGAGTTCTATACTTTGGAAGGACAGCGAGAACGGCTGAATGTGATCAAGAGCATGCAAGAACTGGATCATCAGTACAGTTTCGGCATCCATTTAAAAGAATCCGGAAAACTCATTGGTGATATTTCATTGTTCAAGATTGAACGCGAACCTGCTCAAACCGGAATGCTTGGCTACTGTCTTGATCAACATTACAATGGAAAAGGGTATATGACGCAGATCGTCAAACTGATGATTTCGTATGCATTCGAAGTCCAGAAGCTTCACCGCATCGAAGCGGGTGTCATGCCGCACAACAAAGGTTCCATCCGGGTATTAGAAAAAGCAGGATTTCATAAAGAAGGTATTGCTGTAAAATCTGTAAAAATAAACGGCAGCTGGGAAGATCATCAGATGCTTGCCATCATTAACAATGCTGAATAAAGCACATAAAAAGACCGCTCTATGAATGAGCGGTCTTCCGCTTTTTATTAGATAAGAAAGCATATAATTCTGCTTGCATAGAAGTAATTTCTAGCTCTAGCGCCCAGGGCTGAAAACGAATTTCAGTTTTCAGCTTAAGTCCTCGGAGGACGAAGACGGATATCCCCCCTGCCGCTGCCCGTGCGAGCAGTACAGCAGCCAGCAGTGCGATCTGCGCAGCGTTTAATGTGGATAATGAAAATTTATCTACAAAGTTTTTCGTGAAAAGCGGAACACATAGACCGACAAGTGTCGTAATGACACTCATGAGGATGGCCATACTCAGTTTCAGTTTTGGCGGGTTGGTCTTTTTTATTAAATCAATAAACTGCTTCGAGCTTACGTTATTCTCTTTTTTCAAAGTTCATCACCTTCATTGGTAAAATTTGTTTCCCTTCCATGCCTTTACTATACCTGAAAGAAATGAACAAAGTATGAGCGGCAGACGTAGCTGTTTAATATTTTTGTTGAATGTCTAAAATGTCCCATATTTACTCCCATCACAGGACAAGCTGATATAGTTAAGACATCCCAACAACCCCTTTTCATATTTAGACGTAATAACCCGGCAAACAGAGTTTTTTGACAAATTTTTTTGTCTAAAGCCCTGGCCGGGTCTTTTTTTGTTCTCGTTTCATGTATCCGCTTACACGCAGAACTGTTATAGTTTTTCACGATCTGATAGTTGTACAGATTTCCCGCCGGCTTGTTTTCATTTGTGAAAATCAAGATGTTTTATGATACAATGCCTATAAATCGAAATATTCTAATAATAAAACAGTACAAAAATAAAGGAATGACAGCTAAGAAACGGAAGGTGAGATGATGACAACAATCTTAGAATCAGCAAAATCAGAACACAGCAGTTCACCCCTTCGCCGGGATGTTAAATCTCTCGGCCAGTTGCTGGGGAATGTCCTTGTTCAGCAAGGCGGACAGGCACTGCTTGATAAAGTTGAAAAAATTAGAGAAATGACAAAATCTCTTAGAAACAATGATGAATTATCCTATCAGGAGCTGAAAAATGAGATTGCCAGCTTAAAACACCCTGAGCGCCAGCAAGTCATACGGGCGTTTGCCGTCTATTTCCATCTTGTTAATATCGCTGAACAAAACCACCGCATACGGCGCAGACGGGAGTACCAGCTCAAGGATGGGCACCAGCCTGGGTCACTGGAGTACACAGTCACCCAGTTTAAAGAAAACGGCATCGACGCTGAGATCATTAAAAACGTCATTGAAAAACTGTCGATGGAGCTGATTATTACTGCCCATCCGACAGAAGCGACACGACGGAGTGTGCTGGAGATCCATAAACGGATCGCTCTTTTGCTTCACCAGCTCGACCAGACCGTTCTTACACCCCGTGAGCGGGAAGAGCTCAATGAAAAACTGTTTAACGAGATCACCATCCTGTGGCAGACCGATGAATTGCGTGACAGAAAACCGACCGTGATGGACGAAGTTGCGAACGGGCTTTACTATTTCGATGAAACATTGTTTGAGGTCCTTCCTCAGATTCATCAGGAGCTTGAAGAAACGCTGCAGGAGCATTATTCAGCTGAAGACTGGCATGTGCCGAACATTCTGCGATTCGGTTCTTGGATTGGCGGTGACCGTGACGGCAATCCCAACGTTACTCCAGAGTTAACATGGGAAACATTAAAGAAACATCGTAAACTGGCACTGCGAAAATATCATACATCGCTGACGAATTTAATGAAACAGATGAGCCAATCTTCTAAACAGGTCGCCATATCAAAAGAATTAACAGACTCCATTCATGAGGAGTTATCCATACTAAAAGATGGAGAACAGTGGAAGATCGAGCATGAGGCCTATCGGTGCAAAATGGCCATCATGCTGAAAAAGTTAGAACGGGTCGGCAAACCTATAGAAGGGTACCAAAATTCTGAGGAGTTCTTGGAAGACTTGCAGCTTATTAAACGCAGTCTCCTTGGACATTCTCCAGATGGATTCAGGCTTAAAAGCCTTGACCAGCTCATTCGGCAGGTGGAATTATTCGGTTTTCATCTGGCCACACTCGATATCCGCAATCACAGCGGGGAGCATGAAACGGCAATCACGGAGATCTTCCATTCTGTAAATCTGGCTGCTGACTATTCTCGTCTGGATGAAGAAGAAAAAGTAGAACTGTTAGGGAAAGTATTACAGGATCCCCGGCCTTTGCTTCTTCCATACGCTGAAGATTATTCTAATGAAACAAGTCAGATGATTGATGTCTTCCGGATGATTAATAAAGCCCATGAGGAATTTGGAGATCGCTCCATCGAAGTGTATTTGGTCAGTATGACGGAATCGGTAAGTGATCTGCTGGAAGTTCTTGTACTTGCAAAAGAAGCCGGAGTTTATCGCCTTCATGCTGACGGGCGAGTTGAAAGCAAACTGAATGTCGCTCCCCTGCTGGAAACGATTGATGATCTTGTTTCCGGACCTGCCATTATGAAAAAGCTGTTTTCAATGGATTTTTACCAGCAACAGCTAAAACAGCATGGAAACGTGCAGGAAATCATGCTTGGTTATTCGGATGGAAGCAAGGATGGCGGTACACTGACGGCCAACTGGAAGCTATACAAGGCTCAGCAGGAAATCCATGAGGTGGCTGATCAATACAATGTCCGTTTAAAATTCTTCCATGGCCGCGGGGGTTCATTAGGACGCGGGGGCGGCCCGCTGAATCGAAGCATCCTCTCTCAGCCAGCCGAAACATTGGGAGACGGATTTAAGATTACTGAACAAGGTGAAGTGCTGTCCTCAAGGTATTCCTTATATGACATTGCCTACAGGAGCCTTGAACAAGCAACTTCAACATTGCTTTCTGCAGCCGCTGATGCTTCAACAGATGCACAGCAAAACGACAGCAGGACAAAAGCATGGGAAGATGTCATGGAAGGCATCTCTTCCGCATCACTTATGAAATACCAAGAGCTTGTCTTCAATGATCCTGATTTCCTTACGTACTTTAAACAAGCGACTCCTCTTCCTGAATTGGGATCTCTCAATATCGGATCCCGTCCTATGAGCCGTAAAGGAAGCGAACGTTTTGAAGACCTGCGTGCCATTCCTTGGGTGTTCGCATGGACCCAAAGCCGTCAGCTCCTTCCAGCCTGGTATGCGGCAGGAACAGGACTGCAGCATTATATGGAAAACAATGACCAACTCAACCTTCTCCAGCAAATGTACAATGATTGGCCGTTCTTCCGTTCGACCATTGATAATTTGCAAATGGCCTTGATGAAAGCTGACTTAACCGCTGCACGAGAATATACGGGGATGGTGAAAGACCAGGAGATGGCTAAACGTATATTTTCCGAAATTGAAAATGAGTACCACCGCACAACTGAAGCCATCCTGCTTATCACACAGCAGGATCATTTGATGGATCAGCTGCCAAACATCAAAGAATCCATCAGACTAAGAAACCCATATGTAGATCCACTCAGCTTCCTGCAGGTAGAATTGATTTCTAAGCTGCGTGAAGACGAGCAACTGGATGAAGATCTGTTAAGAGAAGCGCTGCTCACCATTAATGGAATTGCAGCCGGGCTCCGAAACACAGGATGATCCTCAGGACACCGCCACTAGTTGGCGGTGTCTTTTTACGTTCTTATGTAATCGTTATGTGAAATTTTATGGATATTGTGAAAAAAAACACGTAAGTTCAAGCAGATATTCATTTTGCTTTTTTCTATCTTTATGATCCTCCCGCCATTTTTTCGGCTGTTAAATCAATATGAAGGAGCGAAAACAGCCATTCGATAGCGAATGGCTGTTTAGAAAAAAGTGTTTATCGGCATGTGTGAAAAGTCGGGTCATTGCCTGCTTTTATTTTTCGTCGATCGGCATTTGAATCAATTGATTGGAACCAGTGGCTTTCGGCATCTTGCCGTCCCATTTCTCAATCCACTTGTTCTGAATCACTTCTTTAGAGATTGATTTTTTTATGATGTCATTGTAATCAGCAATCCCCTTGGCTTCGATCTGTTTCTTCGCTGCTTCTGCTTTTGCGATCTTCAGCTCAATCTGCTTGCGTTCAAGCTCCTGTGCCGCTTCGACCCTCTTGTCGATAGCAGCTTGCGTTGATTTATCAGGCTTAGGCACGCCAAGCGTCAGGTTGTTGACATTAAAGCCGAGCTTTCGGACATCATCTGCAAAGATTTTTTGAACGTTTCCTGCTGCTTCTGATGATTTTTCACCATATGTATCGATAACGGAATATTTAGCGATCGCTTTACGCCCTGCATCCCATAATCTTGTTCTTAGATAAGAGCCTTCAATCTCTTCGATCTCAACCGGGCCGAATTTGTTAAAAACATTCACGACTTTATCCGGCTGTATGCTGTAGTTATAGGCAAAATCAATCGTCACACTCTTACCGTCCGAAGTAGCTACTTGTATGTTGCTATAATTTACGGTCTGCATCCTGACCGGATAAATCGTCACTTTGTCAAAAAGACCAACCAGGTGCCAGCCTTGGCCGAGCGTATCCTCCTGAACTCCCCCATTCGGGCTGTATACGACACCGACATAGCCATTCGGAATCTTTTCAATGAATAATGATGTGAGCCCTACTGCCAGCAGCAATGCCACTCCAACTATGACTCCCCCTAAAATTCTGCGGTTATTCCCCTTTTTGCTTTTCTTCTCCATCTTGTTCCTCCTGTAGCTTTTCTTTGAATTTTGTAGCCTTATCTCCCACTTTTTTAAATGAAGGAGATAGGATTAGCCATACACCAAAACAAAGCACTAGCACAATCAGAATTGAGCCAATCAGTACTTTCATACGTCTCCCTCCCCTTTACTATTATTGCGGATAATCCTAAATATGTCTTTTATGGAACCTTTATACTATAGTATAGCGGCTATCCCTGCCAAAAAAAGAACAGCGATATATTCAGCTGTTCTTTTCTGATTGATTAACGTTTTTGATGCCAATCATCAATATTCCAAACCTGTGTGATCCAGTCTTTATAAAAGTCAGGTTCATGTGAGACGAGCAGCACGGTTCCCTCATATTTTTCAAGAGCTTCTTTAAATGCTTGTTTTGACAGGGTATCCAAATGGTTGGTCGGTTCATCCAAGACAAGGAAGTTGCTCTTCGCAGCCATTCAGCGGACTATGGAACGAAAAGGCAGCTTCCTCCTGTGCAAAGTATGCTGGCTTAACATGAGCCCCCATCTTAACTGAACCATTTAATGGGTTAATCATTCCCAATATGGTTTTTAGCTGAACATTGGGAAGCCAATGAACCCCTCCTGAGTCAGGCAGCAATTCCTGCGACAATATACGCAGCAAGGTTGATTTGCCGGCTCCGTTTCTCCCGGCCAATCCGGCGTGTTCACCAGGCAGCAGCCGGAAACTGATATCTTTAAAATTTAGTTGATCTCCATACATATGGGTCACTTGATTGACAGTTAAAATACTCATTTCATTCTCTCCTTTTGCTTTGATTCGCTTCAAAGCTAACTGAGAGAACAGCATGATAAAAAAACCTATTTATTTTTTGGGCAATAAAAAATGGGTAAGGTGAATACACCTTACCCATTGAATAGTTAATAACATAAGAAGGGATTGGCGATTTTACCTACTGTTCTTCGATTAGCTTAATTTCTAAAAAAGGGCAGACTTCTCCCGTATCAAGCTAAATCTCTAATAAGAACAGTTGATAAAAAAAACATCCTTTCCACCTCAATCTGGAATTTTTCGTTACGCTAATAGTTTACGCAAATACACACTCATTTGTCAATCTTAGCCAGTATTACTTCTTGCGGGTTGGATCGTCATCTTCAGCAAATTCTGTGACAAATCGCAATTTAGGTGTGGCCCCATGATGCCTGATCTCTCTTTTTCTTTCCGGCAGGTGTTTGAGCAGATAACGATGAACATAAACCTCCGCAGCTGTGATGATTATAGCAGAGATAGCGCTCCCCCAAGCGATCTGCAGGTAGCCGTGAAGAAGTATCGCTCCAAAAATCCAAACGATCATGTACGTTAAAATGAATTCTGCCATCAGTGTATTGGTGCTTCCAATCCGAGGCAGGAGAATTCGGTCAGCCAGGATATAAGATACAGCCGTTACGGTAACACCAAAAGAAATGATATCTGTCAGCGTTGCATCGAAAAACAAGTCCAGTCCGATTGAAAAAGCAATCAAGCTTACAATAAATTTTATTAATATGACTTTTGCTTGTTCCAAAGTTAAAACCTCCTTTTTCTGCTACTAGTTTGCAACAAAAAATGGCCGTTCATTCTTGTTATGAGAATACTTCGGTGTTGGTTCAATTATTTTTATTTCTTAAATAATTATTATAATAAAGAGATGCGAGTCGATTATAAAATCAGACTGGCATCCCTTTTTTAATCGTTATGCGTGAACAGCCTCAGGTATCTCCATGTGGAGGGGAGGAGGAACCAACCATCCTTTTTCTTTCATCATCCTCAAGAGTCGTACACCAAACTGTGCTTTATTCATGTGGAACTGCCCAAACATGGCTCCGATATCTTCCCTGATAGACTGCCCCATAATCTGACTGCAAGCGACTAAACCTGCTGCTCCATCTTTTGCAACTGAAGCTGCAATTTCTGGATCGCTAAAGCGGGCTCCTGCAGGAATACTTTCTAAAGAAGCTGTTGGACGTTCAGGAGGTGCTGGCGGTAAACCAATTCCATTGGCTTTTAGAACCTTTTCGACCTGTTCGATTTCTTGTTTCATGGCTTGAACAGAGTCTTCCAGGAATTTTTTCAAGTCTCCGTCTCCAGTATGATTGATTAGCGTTTCATATCCTGCGACATATCCCTTATTTCCGGCAAGGTAACTCCACATACCGAAGACTTCCCCATAATGCATTGGTTCATTCTGTGGATTTCCGCTTAAGATTCCCATAATCGTCCTCCCCAATTGAATTAAATTTGTTTTATTCATTGTGGACCACCTCTCTTGGTCATTTGGCCACAATATATAGAGTATCTAAACCGCTAAAAAGATATTCGTGAAATGTTAAAAATACAAAAGGTAAAAACTTGTCCTTGCTTAGAGAATAAATCCTTCTTTTTAGGAAAAATTATAGATGTTTGAAAGGAGGGATAATTTGATGAATAAGATAACTGCTTTAGTATGTGCAATTGCAATTTCCATTTTTACATTTTCCATGCCAGTATTTGCTGAACGTGGGACGGACATGATGGATCGCGGAGACAGAATCACAAACAATAATTACAACGATCGCACTCCAGCTACTCGAAATGTCTCTACTGTTAACGATAACAACGATAATGATACAAACTGGGAATGGATTGGGCTACTTGGATTAGTAGGCCTGTTAGGACTAAGACGCAGAGATCGAGAAGAGGCACACAAATAAGTAAAGTCGGCTACAAGAATTTCCTTGTAGCTTTTTATTTGTAAAAATCTAGGCATAACATTAAAAGGGTCCCTTTTATAGATGTTGTTCCATACTATGGCCCGATTATTGCTTAAAAAGAAACATCGCTCCCTCTTCAATGGTTTGGTTCAATTACACAATAGTTACGGGAGCCAGTGGACTCGTACTCGTACGAATGGAATTCATTGATCACTCGTATATGGGCTACTGGCAAGTGAGATGATATGACACCAATTCATGGGTGAAGAAGATTTAGATCAGAAATAAGAAAAAGCTGGTCCGCAGCACTGCGGCCAGCTTTTTCATTGAAATTAACGAGCGTAACCAGAAAGCTGCTGTTGAGCAGTAGCCACTAAACGTTTTGTAATTTCTCCGCCTACAGATCCGTTTTGACGGGAAGTAGTGTCAGCTCCAAGCTGAACTCCAAATTCAGAAGCGATTTCCCACTTCATTTGATCAAGTGCTTGTTGAGCACCTTGTACTAATACTTGATTAGATTGCTTTGCCATATGTATGTTCACCTCCTTTTTTTTAACATCTCTCTAAGAAGTTTTTTTATACAAAATTGAATGAAAATAATTCCTCTTTTCATTAACACAAATAAACTCCTTATCCAGCTTGATAAGGAGTTTATGATTACACATAGTCAGAATCTTCGTCCGTTTGTTCCTGATCCACCAGAAACCGTTCATAATCCTTGTGCATTTTATTCGGAATGATGCGAGTATTGCTTCCATCCATGTCTGTTGCGATAAAACCTTCAATATCCTCAACGTACCCCACATTTTCTTCGGATTCAATAAACATTTCATTATAATTCATCATTCCATTTTCCGAGAAATCAGACGGGGACTCACTCGTCCCGTAAACAGCTACGTCCTGCCAGGAATCTTCTGAATCGTAAAAGGTTGCATCTTTTTGATCATTATTATATTGGCCATATGGAGGCTTCAATACTTCTTCTTCAATTGGCCGGTTATTGGAACTGCTTTGTTCAAGGCTGTGCTCTTTGCAGTAAGCCGTTGTTGGCAAGGCCTCTAGTCTTGCCATACTGATTGGCTGTTTGCACGTTTTGCAATATCCATATTCCCCTGCATCAATTCTTTCAAGTGCCTGATGAATGGATTTTAATTCCGATTCATTTAATTCATTCAATGCGATATCTTTTTGCCTTTCGAACAATTCTGTACCCAGATCCCCCGGATGGTTATCATAACTCGAAAGCTCGCTGACCGATTCTTTAATAAGCTCTAACTCATTTCCATAATGACGGTTATACGCCAACCGCTCGTTCAATTCATTTTGCATCTGCTGGAGACGGTCTTTAAACTGATTGATGCTCTGCTGTGACCATACCATTTCATGACCTCCGAAAGTAGAATCTCGTACACAACTGTATTATTTGACATAATGTTGACGCTCATACTTTTTAATGATTGGAAAAAAATAAGGACTGCCTATTTAAAATAGGCAGCCTTGTCCATTGAGTATTCTGTTATGTCTTCGCTAGAATTAGCGTTTTCCACCAAATCCAGAAAGTTGAGATTGAGCTTGAGCTACTAGACGTTTAGTGATTTCTCCACCAACAGATCCGTTAGCACGAGCTGTTTGGTCAGCACCAAGTTGTACACCAAATTCAGAAGCGATTTCGTACTTCATTTGGTCGATAGCTTGTTGAGCACCTTGAACCAATAGTTCGTTGTTGTTTCCACCTTGTTGAGCCATGTGTTTTCACCTCCTCAATTGGTATACTTAAATTTTCTCTCTAATGATTGCAAACCATACTATGTAATATTTGTAAAAAACCGAAACATTGTTGACATGAAACCAAATGGTTGTATATAATTCAGGAAGCGAAACCATATAGTTTCATATAATTTTAAAAAGTGAGGGAAACCATGATGTCCGATTTTACGGAAGAACGAGTAAAAGATATTCAATATACTGATGTTTTCAATGCCCCTATTGAAAAAGTGTGGAAGACCGTTGCAACTGCAGATGGGATCTCCGCTTGGTTTATGCCCAATGACTTTGAGCCGCATGTTGGCCATGATTTCCATATTCAATCTCCGTTTGGCCCGTCACCATGCAAAGTGTTATTGGTTGAGGAGCCGCATAAGCTTTCTTTTGCGTGGGATCAATTTGGCTGGATCGTAACGTTTGAACTTAAGGAAGAAGAAGGTAAGACCCGTTTTACCCTTACTCATTCAGGCTGGGGCCATCCGGATGCTATCCTGCCTAAAGCCCAGCAAAAAGTATCCGCTGTACGGGACAATATGAACGGCGGCTGGGCGAAAATCATGCAAAGTCTAAAGGAACTTGCAGAAAAAGAATGAACGCTTCAGCTAAAAAGCACGATGTTTTCCAGGCCATCGCAGACCCTACACGCCGTGAAATTTTAAAATTGCTGGCAGGAAAGGAATTTGCCATCACTGAACTTTCGGAACGATTTCCTATGAGCAGGACCGCGGTGTCCAAGCATCTGCTGATCCTTTCTGAAGCAGGCTTAGTTAAAAAACGAAAGTCCGGCAGGGAGAAACTTTACACGCTTCAAGCTGAGCCTTTGTCTGAATTGGAACAATGGCTCTCCTACTTCGAACAGTTCTGGCAGAACAAGATGTCGATGCTAAAAACTTTAGTGGAAAAAGACACTCAGACATAACAAAAACCTGCCTTCTTGAGCAGGTTTTTGTTTACCACACATTTTTAAAGTTTCCGACAATCTTATGAGCAGGAATTGCTGAAATAAAGGCTGTTTCATCAATACCTTTCACAATATCAACCAAATCAGCCCATTGAATATTCACAATGACACAAAAAACTACCTGTTTGCTTTCATGAGAATACGCTCCTTCACCTTCCCAGAATGTTACCCCCCGGTTAAAGGCTTCGTTTAATGCACCTGACACCTCGTTTCCTTTATCGGTCACAATCATGACGGAACTTCTTTCTGCAACAGTCAGGATAGTATCGTATGTTTTCGCGCCGACATACATCGAAAGAATCGTGAACATGGCCGACTGTACATTGAAGATAACAGCGGAAACGGAAATAATGATAAAATTCATGATCAGGCCGAAGCGGGCGATCGAAAGATTTTTATACTTGGCGATCACTCGCCCAAGAACATCGAGTCCCCCATTTGAACCTCCGGCACGAAGCATAATGGCTCCGCCAGCAAAAGAAACCACACCCCCGAAGATCGAGGCAAGAATAATATTGTGCGTCCACATCATCTTAATCGGTATAAGATGCAGAAACAGTGAATCGAAACCAACAGCCAGCAGTGTATAAATAATAAATTTCTTGCCCAGATGAATATAGGCCAGGACTAGGAGCGGAATATTATAGAGAAAATATTGCGTTCCGACCGACCAGCCTAACGTATTGTAGATGATCATGCAAATACCCATCAGGCCGCCAGAAAGTAAATGTGCCGGCAGAAGCAGCGTATTCGATCCTACCCCAATGAGCAAACTCCCAAAAATAATGCAAAGCACTTCAAAAGCAATTCTGACCACTCTTTTTTCCAGCATGTGCAACCCTTCTTTTCAAGCAATTATGTTCCAACATATGTATCCTACTATAATGAACTTTTTTATGTAACAAAAGAAATAACATCTCGTTTAATATTATCCTTATTGCCCTGGAGTAAACCTTCCGGTGAAAAATGAAAGGTGCCAATGAAAGGTGCCAGGCACCGCGATTACACAAGTATGTAAAAGCGGTGCCTGGCACCATTTCCAGCTACTAGAGCATTCAATCCCTCTCAAAACGTTACAAAAAACGGAAAAACGACGAAAACTATAACAACTGTTTTTTTATTCTTTATTAAAGGAGGGGTCTGAAAGTGTCGAAAGTATTGAGCAAAGAAACAAGACCCTATTTCAAAACAATTAGCGGACTTATTTTAAATCAAAAGGAAACCTTAGCGAAAACCATATTAGATGAAGAGCGATTCGATTACAGCCACTTAGGAAACAATCGGAGTCGGTTAGAACATCTTCGTATGAAGCTGATTCATTTGTATGGAGAGACCGTATCGCTTCCACCAGCTGTCTCTGTTGAAAGGCTGAAGGAATGGGGAGCTGAATATGCTGATATCTTTGTTTCGCTTAATATCCCATTGGATCGTGCCATCGAAGAAGTACATTTTTACCGTACTAAAATCGGCATCATCATAAAAGAAGAAGCCAAAATGCAAAAATTGGATCTCGATACGTTTTACGAACTGATTTCTGAATTTGATTCCGTAGTTGATACTGCTGTTCTTATGGTAAGTACTTCTTATATGGAAAAACACGCTTCCAACCTGGAGACCGCCGGGCATGAAATCGATGAACTTTCTGTTCCCGTCGTGCCTCTCGGGGACGGAGTGGGTATTCTGCCTATGATTGGCGATATCGATACAAATCGTGCTCAGGTACTCATGGAAAACGCCTTGCGGAGTTCTGTAGACCTAAAGCTCGATCACCTTATTCTGGATTTATCTGGAGTACCAATCATTGATACGATGGTCGCGCAAAAAATCCATCAGGTCATTCAAGCACTCGAACTGATTGGTGTGAAGACAAAAATCAGCGGCCTTCGCCCAGAGCTTGCTCTGACAATGACCGCACTTGGTGTGGAATTTAATGGGGTCACCACATTTTCTAGCCTGCATCTTGCCCTTCAATATTTGGGGTTTAAGCGGGAAATGTAAGTGCATTTCTTTTAGGGTGTCAGGCACCGGGATTTCGGTGCCTGGCACCGCTTTTTTATTTGGAATCAAAAAAGAAGCACCCATTAAGAAGATGCTTCTTTTCTTTGAAATATAAATAGATTAGATCAGTTTGCTTGTGTTGATCGCTTCCCTGTAACCGGAACGGGTAAAATGGAACGATTCATCGAGTAACCCTTCACGCTGAAGAGATTCCAGTGTCTCCTCCGGTATATTAATGGTCAGTTCGTCAAGACGTTCATTGATTTCACTTAATGATGCAGTATTTACAAAGTCAGGCTTGAGCAGCCGAACGATTCCTTCAATCCTGGAATCACGCTTTTGAAATAGCTGCGGTGTTTTATTGATCGCCTGTGAGATCTTGTTCGTAAACTGAATGAGTTCCTGTTTTAGATTAGAGGCTTGAGTTTCTTTTTCCTGAAGCTGCTGTTGGAAATATTTCCTCTCTTCTTCATTCAAATCTGCTCTCGTATACAGCTGCTGGTAAATCTGGGTTTTGTCCATCTCAATCTGTTTAAGCTCTTCTTCTTTAATTCGCTGGGTTTTCATATCTTCTTCATTCGGCTCATAGACGTAATCTTCATCTGACTTTTTATATTCAATCCTATCCTCTGTTTCCGGCGGTTCTTCTTCTGTTACCTGAGGAGTGACGGAGGAAGCCTGAGCCTCTTCAAGCCGTTCAGCAGCCTGTTCTTTTGGCTCATCCTTTTCTGAGGCTTCTTCAGCCTGTTCTTCTTGTACTTCCTCTGCCAGCTTATCATCAACCGGCAGTTCTTCCTCTTTAAGCATTTTTTCCTTTGGAGTCTCCATTTCTCCTTCAAGAAATGTTTCTTCTGCTTCTAAATCTTGTTGATCATTCCTTGAAGCTACCGTTTCCGGAAGTGATTGTATTACCGGGGCATCATCCCTTTGCCCCTTAATGGACCCCTCCTCTAATCTACGAACGAGGTCATTAAATTTTTTATAGTACATCACTGAAATCGTCAACGCAAAAAGAGAAGCAAAGAGAGAAATAAAATCAGAGAAACGGAAAACAAATGGCGAAGTGGCAATCTTATAAAAAAGTAAAAGAGCAAATGCACCAATTACAATCACCTTAAGCCAGCTTTCACGATTCTGAATCTGTTCACTTTTTCCTGAAGCTCCACTGTTTCCTCCAAAAAAAGATAATAACTTTTTTTTCATAGTGTGTTCCTTTCTTCAACTTGTGTCTTTTTTACAATTTACCCCAATATCTGGGTGTGAGCAAGAAATAGCATTTTACTGGTGCCAGGCACCCCTTACATAAGTTATCGAGTAAGTTGGTTGGTTTCTAGGGGTTTAAGCGGGTCTATTCTACTATAATCGCTTTACCTGTAATGCATGTTCTTTGTATTACGCCATCCCTGACCTCCACATTTGATTGAATAATGCTAGGTGATCCCATTGAGTAACCCTGCTTTACGATATAGTGGACTAAAGGGTTTGTCGCAATCATTAAGAGCCTATAACAAAAGACATATGTAAGATAGCTAAACCGAACCATCTAATAATCGCTAGGACGTTTTTACTTCTGGGAGGGTATCCATATGGCAAAAGCAAGGCTGCATTGTAGGGATTGAAATCCTAAAAGTACTCATTTAATGGCGAGCTCAATCAATCCCAAAGACTTTGATGCAGTATGGAATTTTGCCGTATACACCGCCAAAGGCTTTGTAAATAGCTTTTTGTTCAGTCTGGACCACGAGAAGTTCAACCATGCCCTTTTTGATATTGCTGTGGCTACAAGGCATGAAGGAGACTTCAACCGTCTGCGGGAGGAAGCCGGAAGCTAATCGACTTCCTATATTAAAAAGCTTAGGAGATTGTTTATGTGGAGTGACAAAGGAAAATATATTGAGATCAAACGGCATGATGTTCTTTTTGAAGAGTGTCTTCGTTACTTAAACCGAAATCAAAATGAACTGCTGCATTCCGTGGATATGGACAACAAATCCGTAAGAAAGGCGGTTAGATGTGAAAAAGAGTGTGTTTTGATTCAGTTGGAGGCCACAGATCAGCACCTCGTTCTATCATTTCCAATCGAAGTTCCCGATCACAATACAAAAGCAGAGATTGTTCATCACGTCATCGATTGGATGGATTTGGAACGGGATTTAACCCCTTTCTATCAAATGGCAGAAGAAGACCGTATTTTGCGTAAGGTTGTCCCAGGGCGGGAAGGGCTGAGAATCATTGGAGTGCCTGACCTGTTTGAAGCCTTGGCCTGGTCTATAATGGGGCAGCAAGTCAGCCTTCACGTGGCTTATTTATTGAAGAGGCGGTTAGTTGAACACTTCGGAGAAAACATGGCATTTAACGGAAAAGATTATTGGATGTTTCCTGAGCCTGATAAAGTCGCCAATCTTACTAAAGAAAATTTACTCTCCCTAAAGTTCACAAACCGAAAGGCAGAGTACTTGTTAGATGCTGCTGAATTAATCTCTAACAGCAGATTAACCAAAACAGGACTCCAAGAACTGCCCCTTCACGAGATGGAAAAGAAATTGACTTCGATCCGCGGAATAGGGAGCTGGTCAGCAAACTATGTCATCATGAGGTGCCTGCGCCATCCTGATGGATTTCCTGCTGCAGACGTTGGTTTGCATAACGCGTTAAAAAAGGTGCTTGGTTCCTACTCCAAGCCAAGCCTTCCAGAAATCATCGAGTGGTCTCAAAGTTGGACAGGCTGGAGAGCCTATGCCACCTTTTATTTATGGATGGAGCTGGCAGCTGGATAATCTCTTTTATATTACATATTGCTCACACTCGGCTCTAAAATCGAAAAACGGTTGTTAACGGTATCGAGGTTCGCTTGTGCACCGATTGGAATGGCTGCCTTATAATACCCATGTGCTGTTGTAACATTTGTCATGAGCGGCTTCCCAAGTGGTACGACAAACGTAGTAATGAGCTGATCATACGTTACACCGTACGCCGGTTCACACGCTGTGCATTCACCCATCACAATGCCTGCACAATCATCAAATTTACCCGCAATTTTTAAATGATTGAGATACCGGTAAACCTGGTTAATCGGTTCATGGGTCTCCTCTATCACTAAAATTTTTCCTGCTGTATCAATCTCAAACGGAGTTCCAAGTGAATCCACAAGCGAGGTCAAATTGCCGCCAACAACTTCTCCCGTTATATTTCCTTGTACTCTGCTAATTTGAGGAATACCCGGCGGATTAACAATTTGCCGGGGTGACTGAACAGTTGAAGTTGCCTGGAAAAACTGTTGGTAGTTATAAGCCGGTGTATTTGGATTAAAGTCCAGCAGGAGAAGGCTCTGAAAGGTGATTAAATCGGTATATTGATACAGTACATTCAGCAGGATCGTAATATCGCTGTATCCTGATACGATTTTTGGATTCTGCCGGATGACATCAAAATCCAGATACGGCAGAATTCCCTCTACTCCTACTCCCCCTCTTGTCGGCAAAATCATTTTCACCTTTTTATTCGTAAACATCGCCATTAAATCAGCTGCCCGCTGTTCATCCGTTCCGGCCAAAAAACCAGTACTCGTGTAAACATTTTTCCCGAGGACAATATTGAATCCAAAATTTCGCAGCGTGGTTAATCCTTCATTAATTATTTGGGCCTCCAGAGGGCTTCCTAGTGTCACGATCCCGATGGTGTCCCCTCTCTGCAGTATCGGTGGTTTAACAGCCATACCTTCATCCCTCCATCAGCACGGTTTCCCATCGAGATTCCATCGATTATGTATATTAGAGTGATGATTTTCCTATAACTATATTTTTTCAATTCCTCCAATCAAAATACTAAAAAGGGAACGAACCGGGTATGTAGAAGTATATAGATATACCATCGTGCCATTTTTGCAATCTCAAATGAAAGGGAGAAAGGGGAATTCCCATGAAAGAATACAAGGTTATTGAATCCAGCGGGCGGTTTACTTTCAGCCTGGAAACGTTAAGAGACTCAAATACTCCATTGTCCAGAGAGGAAGCCGAACAGATTAAAGAAAGGCTGGAAGAGTGCGTTCCCTTTCAGCTTGAAGTTGTAAAAATTGATTCAACGGAATGAAAACCTGCCCTGTGAGGCAGGTTTTCTTATTACTAATTAACGGCTATCTTCTTCCGTTTTGTGCGATTGCTTAAAAGCTCCGATTTTTCAAGTACAGCATAGATCGAGCACCAGGACCTCTTGGAAAAATAGATGGGAACACTCTGTTTGTTCGCCTTTTTCTTGATCGCTGCTGAAAACTCATGGTTTATAAAATCGGTCAGGACCAGAACCAAGTTCACATGACTTGGAATATCCTTTTGAGACATTCTAGCTTTTCTTCCGCTCACATGAATGATCTCCCTTATCCCTTGATGCTCCAGTTTCTTCGTAATTTTCCCAAGATGATCTCCACCAACAATTAATAACGACGACATACCAGCATCTCCCTTCTCTCTCTTATTTCAACTATTTCTTTTTGCTCAAGCTGAATAAAAAAAACAAAGGCATACATCCCAAAAAGAGAGTTGCCTTTGGTTTTTCAATCAGCAGCAAAAAAGAATATAAAAATATCCCTATGGATTTACTCTGTTTTATACCGTAATAAAAACCTCTTCCTACTACGATCACGTAATAAGAAGAGGTTAGACATAACCAAATTACCCTTCTTATTGTCCAAGCCAAAGCTTGTTGGAATTGGCACAGATCCCTCTCCGGAACCGCTGCCGAGACTTCAAAGGGCCAAATCCCTCCACCTCTCTTAATAAGTTAGAAAATTTGAAATTATTAAAAATAATATAATGGAATAAGCCTCATCGGTTGCTTTATAGCTTTTGCCTTTTATCTTTAACAGCAGAAGTATTGGCTTTGCTGTCCTTTGATTCGTTATCTGAGCTGTTGAGTGCACATGCGGAAAGAAGCATGGAGAAAACAACCAGGAAAGTAATACTGAGTAATCCTCTTTTCATACACTAACCCCCGTTATTTTATTTTTAACTGGACCAATCATTATGTACAGCAAAAACTCAATAAACATGCTTATGAGTTTTTGCTGTAAAAAAAGCTCAAACCTTATAATTCTGACTGGTTTTGTATGAATTCCATTTATAGATTACTTAAGATGGTTAAATTTGTCAATAACTACTTTTTTCTGTAAGAAAAAGTGAGCAAGTTTACTAGAAGTTTTTATTTTACTTTGCTTTTCAGCGGTAGGTACGTATTGGCGACCACTTCGCCAAACGAATGAAGCGAACGCTTTGCCGCCGGATTTTTATGTGAGATCGGAAGCCTAGGAAAAAGGAGTTCAGCCACTCGGTATGCTTCTTCAAGATGCGGATAGCCTGAGAAGATAAAATGATCAATCCCGATTTCCTGGTATTCTTTCATTCGCTCCGCAACCGTGTCTGCATCACCGACAAGTGCGGTTCCAGCCCCGCCTCTCACCAAGCCTATGCCGGTCCAAAGGTTTGGGCTGATCTCAAGAGAATCTCTTTTTCCGTTGTGAAGAGCAGCCATCCGTTTCTGTCCGACTGAATCATAACGTGAAAAGACTTTTTGTGAAGCAATGATGGTTTCTTCATCTACATATTGAATTAACGAATCAGCCGCAGCCCAAGCCTCTTCTTCTGTTTCCCTGACAATCACATGGAGCCGGATTCCGAAGCTCACAGTTCTCCCCTGCTGAGCTGCCAGCTTTCTGACTCTATCAATCTTTTCTCTGACCTGTTCAGGCGGCTCTCCCCAAGTCAGATAAACGTCAATATGCTTGGCAGCCACTTCAAGCGCCGCATCCGACGACCCTCCGAAATACAGTGGCGGAAAAGGCTCTTGCTCTGAAGGAAGAAGATTTTTTCCTTTTTTTACCTTAAGGTGATTACCCTCATAGTCAACCTCTTCTCCGGCCAGCAGCTCCCTCCAGATGGTTAAAAATTCATCCGTCAGTTTATAGCGTTCACTATGCGATAAGTGCAATCCGTCACCGGCAAGCTCTACCGGATCTCCTCCTGTCACAACATTAATTAATAACCTTCCATCAGAAAGCCGGTCAAAGGTTGAAGCCATTCGTGCCGCTAGAGAGGGAGAGATCAAACCCGGACGTACAGCGATGAGGAATTTCATCTTTTCGGTGGCCTGAATTAAGGAAGAAGCGGTAACCCAAGCATCTTCGCAGGAGTGCCCTGTCGGCAGGAGTGCTCCTTTAAAGCCAAGGCTATCTGCCGCCTGCGCAATCTGGCGAAGATAGGAAAGCGTGATAGGCCGTCCTCCTTCTGATGTTCCCAAATACCGGCTGTCTCCATGTGTCGGCAAAAACCAATATACGTTCATGCTTTATTCCCCTTTCCATCAATGTTTCCCGCAATTTGCAGCTCCGCTTTTTCTAAGTCCTTGATGTACGTATCTTTCTTTACCTCATCGATCAGTTCGTATAATGATACAATCAGCCGCTTCTCGATTTCCTGATCAAACGCAACTTCACGGCCATTGTTATGCTGCAGCTGCAGATCGATTAAATAAATTCCATTTAATATGTTCCTTGCTCCAATGGCATAAAGAACAGGCTTTAACGCGTAATCGATGCTCAGAAGATGGGCGATCGTACCGCCCGTTGCAATGGGCAATACACTTTTTCCAGAGAGGATATCTTGTGGCAGCAGATCCAACAGCGACTTAAGGACTCCTGAATAGGCTGCCTTGTACACAGGTGTTCCAATAATGACAGCTTTTGCTTGTATTATGCTCTTCTCAATGGCTTTCAGATGAGGACTCTGAAAATGGCCAAGAACAAGATCTTCCGGCGGGACATCAAGTACTGAAAAAGATTCTGTTTCAAGCCCCCCTTTCTGGGACAATTCACTTAAATATCGAAGGACGATTCCCGTTCTTGAGGTTACAGAAGGGCTGCCTGATATGGTTACAATATCTGCCACAATAAAATCCTCCCTTAAATGTTTTTAATAAAAAAGTTGTGGAGCGCTTTTGCCAGCCCTCCTGAACCGAACGTAACGTGTGTTTCACGGCATTCTTTGCCTTTTCTCCTCTGGACATCGTTCAGGAATTCAAGAATGTACACTCTCCGATAGAGAATGTTGCGTATTCCTTTCTTTGCAAAGTAGTTTTCGATCGTGTTGTACAACCCTTTATTCACTCCGTATTTTTCCTTGCAAAGCCCTGTGAACTGAAGATCTGTCAAATTCACAAAGTTCAGCTGTTCCTTCGTAATCGATGCAATAAAGTCTTTGGGTCGCTGCCATTCTCTCAAAGACGTCTCTCCCATGTTTATCCCTCCATCAAATGTTGGCGTCTGGTCATTGCTTCTTTAAAACCTTCTCAACAAACTTGTTCTCTATGACTTTTGAAGTATCCAGCTTTGTCTTGATGCCACCTACGTTGTATAGAAAATCAGCTTGTTGCTGATGAGCTTTTGCAAATTCTTTGGTTGTCGGAGAAAGAATCAAATCGGCCCGCTTTAAGACCGTGCTGACGATTTCCGGTTCAAGTTTCTCTTTTTTAGCGATATCTACCGTCACTTCATCCGGATGGTTGATAAACTCTTGTCTGACTTTCTCATATGTCTTTAGGAACAGTACCGTTAAATCAGGATGTTCCTTTGTGAACTGAGTCCTTGCCACCAAAAAGCTGGGCGCATTAATTTTAAGGTCTTCTCCATCAGCCAATGACTTCGCTCCCGTTTGATAGATGGCTGTGGTGGCATACGGTTCCCATGTTGACCAGGCATCCACGGAACCGTTATCAAGGGCAGGTCTTGCTTCATCTGGCTGCAACTGTACAATTTTAATATCCTTGTCCGTCAACCCTGCTTGATCAAGCGCCATATAAAGAAAGTTATAGGCACTGCTTCCTTTAGCCACCGCAATTTTCTTTCCTTTTAAATCTTTTAACTCTTTAATCTTGCTTCCTTTTGGTATGATGATTGAATTTCCCTTTTTTCCATTCGTAGTTACCGCGATCGCTTTAAAATCAACGTTGCCCGACTGTCCGGCAATAAGAGGAGTTCCTCCGGTTGCACCGAAATCCAGCCTTCCAGATGCCAATGCCTCAAAGTGAGGAGGGCCGCTTTCAAATTCACTCCATTTTACTTTTACGCCTTCTTTCTCAAACGCTTTTTCAAAATATTTCTTCTCACGTGCATACGGCAGAACACCGGTACTTCCCTGAACTCCGATGTTGACCGTAACATTCCCTTTCTGCTCCGCGGTGGTGGTTTTCTCACTGCAGCCGGAAAGCATATTTAGCAATAAAATCAGTGTTAATACACCCGCAGCTATTTTTCTCTTCGTTAATTTCATCCGTTTTCTCCTCTCCTGTTATGTAAGATTTTGATCAGCCGATATAGCTGTCACGCCATTTCAGAAGCCGCTTTTCAAAATATCGGACCAGTGAATCTGATGCTTTGCCGAAAACCGCAAAAATGATAATGCCTACAAAAACGATGGACGTTTGAGAAAATTGCCTCGCATCCATGATAAGATATCCGATGCCTTCACTCGATCCCATCAGTTCAGCTGCGACCAAAGCCAGCCACGCCGCACCTAATGACAGCCGTAAACCGAGCAGAATATTTGGTAGTGCAGCAGGGAGAATGAGTTTTGTGATCTGTTTCCATTTGCTGAATTCAAGCACCTTCGCTACATCAAACAGTTTAGAGTCCACACCGCGTATCCCTAGGAACGCATTCACATAAAGCGGAAAGAACGCAGATTTTGAGATCAGCAATATTTTTGACAGCTCGCCAAAGCCAAACCAGAGAATGAATAAAGGAATTACAGCTAACGATGGAATAGTCCGCAGCATCTGAAACGTAGGATCAAGCGATTGCTCTGTTTTGCTCGAGAAACCAACTGCCAGCCCGGCCAGAAGTCCTAGTCCCCCGCCAATTAAAAATCCTGTAAGTGCCCGGAACAAGCTGATTTTAAAATGGGTGAATAATTCCCCGGTACGGATTAAGTCCTTAAATGCGATAAGGATTTCACTCGGCCTTGGCAGCAAGGTGGCAGAAATAAGTCCGTAAGCACCTGACAGTTCCCAAATAATGATGATAAAAACGGGAAATGCCAATCCTCGTGCCCAATGGGATAGAAATGGGTTTTTCCTCTGTTTTTTTGATGCTGTTTCCTTGATGCTTTGTTTTCGTTCTACAGTCGTTCTCGTTAATACCCCAGTCTGATTGCTCATTTTTCCATCTCCTTTATATCGTTATCGGACGGTTGCTGCTCGCTCGCTTTCCTCCACTTTTTCAAATTCACTCAATACCCGCTTTCGTATTTCCTGGAAAGCAAGATCTGTTTTTCTCCGTGGATGAGGCAGTTCAATCGGTATGACCTCCCTGACTGTGCCTGGCCGGGGATTCATGATCACTATAGTGCTGGCGAGATAAATGGCCTCATCGATGTCGTGAGTCACAAATATCATCGTCGTCCGGTTCTTCTGCCAGATATTGAGCAGTACCTCTTGCATATGTGACCGGGTAAAGGCATCTAACGCTCCAAATGGTTCATCTAAGAGAAGAATCTTAGGATTTCTAAGCAGGGCTCTTGCGATGGATACCCGCTGTGCCATTCCTCCCGACAGCTCTTTTGGATAGGCATTTTCAAAGTCCTCCAACCGTACCAGCTTAATCAGCTCGCGAACTTTTTCTTGTGTAGCACTTTCTTTCACAGGCAAGTTGGCCGCGATATTTTTTTCCACGGTCAGCCAGGGAAACAGCCTGGGTTCTTGAAAAATAAACCCTTTATCAATGCTCGGCCCGGATACTTTTTGGTTATCCAGCAATACAGAGCCCTCATGCCTTGTATCCAATCCAGCAATTATTTTTAATAATGTGCTTTTTCCGCAGCCGCTCGGGCCGATCACTGTAATAAATTCTCCTTGATTCACATCGAGATCTATTTGCTCAAGTGCTTTTGTCACGCCTTTTCCTGTTTCAAAACTCCGATTGAGTTTACTAATTTGCAGTAAAGTCATATCATATCTCCCTTCTTCCCTGCGTTTTTGCAAAAAGAAAACAACCGGAAACCTCCTTTTTAAGGAAAGCCTCCGGTTGTCCGGTCGACGAAACGTTTTGAACATTTGCAGCGAATAAAATCCCCCTTTCAAACGGAAACAGTTTATGAAAAAAAGAAAACCAAAAGGCCATGTCTGCTAATGTTGAGACACGGCCTTTGGTTTACCAATCAGCTGCACGATATTTTTTTACTCAATAAAAAACTTCCTCTTACATCTCATGGACGTGTAAGAAGAAGTTAAATAGCGTTCTACTTCTCTTATCGTCCAAGCTGATGCTTGTTGGATTTGGCACAGTTCTCTCGTTAAAGAGTCCGCTGCCGAGGTTTCGCAGGGCCAATTCCCTCCACCTCTCAGAATAAGAAAAAATTTATGGAGTTTTTAATTCATATAATCCTCATCGGATTAATTGTTATTAAAACAGGTATGCAATGGAAAGTCAATAACTTTTTTGAAAAATCTAAATATTATTACGTGAATGCTTACTACATAAATCCAGCCGTCCTTCCTCATACTATCTTTTGGGAGGTTGTTTTGTTATGTTACTTTCATGGTTAACCGGTATTCTTCTGGCCGTACAGCCTGTCTATACGCCTGAGAGTATATCATTGATTCAGCAAGGCCAAACCATCGCAATTATTGATCGAAAAGACTTTATGGTCCCGCTGCCAGGTACGCCTATCATAGACGGTGAAAAATTCGAGTCTTTTGCTGCAAAATTGGAAGGTCAGGTTTACCGTCCGCCCCTTAATGCAAGAATTAATGATTTAGGAGGAATTACTCCTGGAGAAAATGGTTCCATGCTCTACAAAAAAGCGTTTAAAGAGCAATTCTATGCCAGCTTTTTCAGCAAGGGGCCTCATAAACTTGAAGTCCCTCTATTAACCGTCCACCCCAGGGTTGACAGTGAGCTGCTTGGAAATATCAGGACCAATCACCTTGCTCAGTATGTCACTTATTTTAACAGTTCTCATTCATCCAGGACCCATAATATTTCACTTGCCGCAAAAGCGATTGATAATCAAGTCGTGTTTCCTGGAGAGACCTTTTCCTTTAACGGGGTCGTAGGCAGACGGACTACGGACAAAGGGTACATGCGTGCACCTGTTATTGTTCGTGGAGAGCTTTCAGAGGGAGTTGGCGGAGGAATCTGCCAGGTCTCCTCTACTCTTTTTAATGCCGTGGACCGGGCTGGACTTCATATTGTGCAGCGTTTTTCACACAGCCGAAGTGTACCTTATGTTCCAAAAGGCAGGGATGCAACCGTAAGCTGGTACGGGCCTGATTTCCGTTTTCAGAACCGTTATAACCAGCCGATCCTAATCCGGGCCAAAACCTATGGAGGGAGCATGATGGTGATGATTTCATCTTCTGATGTCATACATGTTCCTTCGAAAAAACATTGATTCTTCCGCTCGGATAAGAAATGTGTCAACATTGTTAACCATTGAGCAAACCCATTCCAATTTCATAATTGCGGTGTTAGAATAAACGAGGATTTGATCATCTTGGAGAGAAGTGATGACATGAAAAGTCTTCCGTTTTTCTATATGCTGTTCTTAATCAATGGATTGCTGCTTGCCGGTGGATTAGTAAGTCCGACTTACCTTGTTGTAGCCCGCTGGAGCATGATCTTCTTTAATATAACGGCCCTTGCTGCTCTTATTTATTTCAAAGAACACGGCAAGGGAGCAAGATGGAGCAAAGTTTCTTCCCGAGGCCGTCTAGTATGGTGGGGAGCTTTCTTGTTCAATGTTGTTTCTGCAGTGAATGAAGTTCTGCATTCCGGACTATTTCAATAATTTAAATTTACAGCTCAGCGTAATGCTGGGCTTTTTTATTTTCCCTTAAAAGCAAGCAAACGGCTGCCCAAGTGATGGATTAGAGTTGAAAAGCCTATTCCCCATTACTTGCAGCTGTTACTTGATATCCTTCTTTTACTAAAAAACGTTCTACCGTTTCTTGTATCGAGAGATCATCTTCGACCAGCAGTGATTGTATCGCTCATGGACCGCACCCCTTTGCCATAATCCATTGGTATCATAACAAATATCACCAAACATCCTTTTGTTTATTTTATAAAATTTTCAAAACAAAAACAGTTAGCTCAACTAACTGTTTAACGGTACTTATAGAAAACCTCTTTGAATCAATTTTCGAATCCACTTTGGGCTAATTCTATTGCTAGATTTTCATATTAAAAAGACCCTTGAGCCACTCTGATTCATCATTTAACAGCCTGGATAAAAAACGAAGCTGCGGAAAGGGCACCAGATTAAGATTACGGTCCATCTTCTCTCTTTCTACAACAATTCCATTGCGGGCTATATACTCACCAAAAGTCAGCGTCCTGCTGCAAATTATCACAATATCTGCCGGTTTCAATAATACAATCGCTTTCGCTTCAGAAGATGGTACAGGCTTATCCATGGACTCCTCAAAGTACATGACAGAATATTCACCGTATACACCTTTAATCAGAACGGGAGCCATTCCTTGTGAATCCTGTGCCCTCACTTTTGTTTCAGGATAATTCCAGCTGTCACAAACTGCTTTTCAAACTCTATTGCTCTCATGTTTTATGCCTTTTGTCGAACGATTAATATTCACTAAAAAGGATTTTACCATTAAAATAAATTTTAACGATAAATAAATTTTAATTGTGAGAGGAGTTTTTGTATGGAAAGCAGTTTGGCACAGGAAGCAAAGCTTATAAAAAAGGCATCATTTGGAGAGGTTTTTGCCAACCGGCAGTTTTTATTTTTATGGATTGCCAGTATTTTTACAGGGCTGTCGTTCTCTATCTATTTAATTTCAGAGACCTGGTTTGTTATACGTGCACTAGAAGCCCCATCAAAGCTTGGAATTATTATGATGCTCACCACCATTCCACGGGTACTGCTCATGTCAATCGGCGGCGTTCTCGCTGACCGGATGAAGCGGTCGCATGTGATCTTCATTTCCAATCTGACGAGAGGATTACTTGTACTTGGCTTAGTGCTTTTGATCATGAACGACAGTATGAACCTGATTTTCCTCGGTATATTTGCTCTTTGTTTTGGTGTACTTGATGCCTTTTACTGGCCGGCGAACCAATCCATGCTTCCCACCATCGTTGAAAAGGAGCATATCGTACGCTCCAACTCTCTCATGCAGACCACCAATCAGCTATCTTTATTAACTGGCCCGGTCATCGCCGGCTTTATCATTAAATTTGGCTCCTTCAGCGGCGTTTTCGGCTGCACTTCTATCCTGCTCATCTGCAGCAGCATTCTTATCTCGCAAATCCGCTATCCAGATCAGCAATCAAAAGAAACAAAAAAAAGAGAATCCACATTTCAGCAGTTAAAGGAAGGCATTGTCTACGTCAAAAGCGTCCCCTACCTGCTCATAACGATGGCCACTTCAATTTTTGTCAATCTGTTCTTGGTCGGCCCTCTCAATATCGGATTGCCTCTAATGGTGGATCAGTATTTAAAAGGAGATGTCTTGGCGTTAAGCTATCTGGAAAGCTCGCTTGCTGGCGGCATGGTAGTGGGAGCACTGCTTACTGGGCTATTGAACATAAAAAGAAAACGGCCGGTCATCAGCCTTTCTCTAATCGCTCTTCTCTCGGTCTTTAATATTTTCTTAAGCCAAATGTCCGCTCTCTGGCATGGTATTTTGCTTCTATCAATGGCAGGTGTATGCTTATCCATCTCAAATATTATCTCTCCGTCCTTAGTTCAGGAGATGACGGATAAACACATGATGGGCAGAGTGCAAAGCTTAATGGCTACAGCTTCTATGGGATTCGTCCCACTCTCATTCGCTCTTGTATCCTCTTTACTATCAGGAGGAATTCCGATTGACAAAATTATTTTGGTTTCAAGCGTGGTCCTTACCATGTTTGTGGTTCTCGTGCTTTGGAGAAGCAAAGTGATCCGAACGATGGACTAATCATACAATTGGGCATCTCGTTATCCCTTGAATTTGTGGTATTCTTTTTAATAAAGATAATGTTTAGGTGGGATGTCACATGGCTCAATGGAAAACACAATCGATCGATTTAATGAAAATCTTCTCCGATCCAAGGAGACTGAGAATTCTTCACCTTGCATCCGAACAGCCGATCACGGTAAAACTTCTCGCGTCGGAACTGAACGAACACCCTTCCAGGCTGTATTATCACGTGAAAAAGCTTGAAGAAGCGGAACTTCTGGAAGTGGCAGAAACAAAGCAGCTCGGTAATCTTGTGGAGAAGTATTATAAAACCGTTAATATGGAAGGTGTGCTTTACAGAGGTGATCTCCAGGCACAGGCCGAACAGCCCGAAGTAGCACTTTCACTAACCTATCAATTAATCGAACCTGCGTTAAAGCTGTATGAAAGATCTCTTGCGAAGGTAAGAGAAGAAAAAAAGCAGGGTGTTGAACTGAATGAACTCCCCTATCATGTAACGATCAATTCCTCGAGCGACCGCATGACGGCTAAAGAATGGCAGGAGTCCTTTCCTCACATTATGAAAGCTCTTGGAAAAAAGGATAAAAAAGAGTTCGACTGGCCGGAACGCCCGGGAAAAAAGATACTGTCCGAAGAAGAAGCCAACAAAGTCGGTACTTATCAATATGTATTGATCAGCTATAGAATTGAAGATGCAGAAGAACTTGGAATTGTGACAGAAACTGAGGAAGAAAAGTAAAAAAAGCTGCCTCCCGCATATCGCAGGAGGCAGCTTTTTTTGTGAGGGCACGGACCACGTCGTTTATTTTACGTTATAAATCCCACAGCAAGCCGTTTATAGTTGCCATCTAGCCTGGGAGGTCAACGGATGTTTTGCGTTGCCGGGCCATTCTACTCCTTGTTTCGTCTGTACAAATAGAACATGGTCATCCTTGTAAGGAACGAACTGAACTGGATATCCCTGATCATCAAAGATAAAGTGAAATACCAGTTTTGTAGTTTCTGACGTTCCCAATAGCTCAGCAACGTAAAACCAGTCAATTCTCCCTTTCTGGCTTAACACGTCAAACATGTGCAGTTCTTCACCGATAGTTTTACAAAGCAAGATACAATTTTCTTGTTCCAAATAGTAGATATTGTCCTTGAAAACATACATACAATAATACATAAAAAGTTCTGCCGTATGAACCGTGCTGAATCTTTTGGAAGCCGGCACTCGTTCTGCTGCCAAACCATAAATAAAGCTGCGGTCTGCTTGATGGACAGCATTAAGCTTTATCACACTCGATGTATTTTTCGTTTCTTTTTTCTTTTCAACAGGCATCGCAAACTGAAATTCTTCCATTCTTGTAAAACCAAATTTCGGATAAAACTCAAGAACCTCGCGATTGGCAAATAAGTAGAACGCATCTGTATTATGATAATCATTCATCACCCTTTCCATCAGCCTGCGGGAAAGCCCCTGATATCTGTAATTCGGATGGGTCATGACAGTGCCGATTTGGATTGCTTTGGTGATTTGACCGTTAATAAGTAAATAATATACTTATCTGTCCAGTATCCGGCTTGATACCATTGTTCGAAGCTAATACCGAACGTTTTTTGAGCAAGGTTATTAAAGCTGCATCTAAATCTATCATGATCTTTATAATTAGAAATGAGTTTCATGATTCATATTCTCCTTTTTATCTGTACTTTCATTATATCTCCACCAGTAAAATTCCATATATTAGAAGTAAAAAAACTCTATCCTGATCCAGGGATAGAGTTTAATCGTTCTTTTTCGCTTTATTGCCAATAACTGCTGGTTTGAATAAGCCTCCGCCGTCTCCGTAATACTCTGGAACGTCTTGCGGCAAGAAAAGATCACCAAGTTTTACATTGTTCGCTACGGTTACTTTCTCTGAAGAAAATGGTACAACAACCTGTACGTTTACTTTTAAATGTACATAAACCTCAAGATATGGATTATTAATTCCTACGTTCATTGGCTTGGTTTTCAGCTCTGAATCCACGTTTCCAACCACACTCATTTCTACTGGTACGGGAGGCCCTACATCAGATAGCAAGGAGTTGTTAAATGCTGCACCTAACGGGATTTGATAGACAATCGAGTTAAGTCTGTTTCCGAATCTATCTTTTTTGGTATGCTGCTGACTCTTTATTTCATCATGAATACTTTCCGTCATTTTCCCCAAAACCTTATTAAACATTTGATAATTTAGACTGTAGGCCGGATGCTGGCCTTTTTGTTCATGGATAACAATCAATTTATTCATATCATATTGATTTGTAGTTTTAAGAATGGCATCATTGATGGCTTCATCCGCGATGTTATGGACTTCCGAACGGGCGATGTTTTTTAAGATGGGTTCAATTTTATGGTCCACTAACCAAAATGCAAAAATGGTCATACCGAGGAGCATGATCAACGAGTATAACAGCACACGTTTAAACGGCAGAGGTCCTTTCCGCAATTTCATTCGATGACCAAACATCATACACCTCCTACTTTATAGGTACGTCCGTCAGAAAGGATTTATTCCTTGCACGCTAAGAGCTTCAGTATTGCAAAACAAAGAAAAACGTGCCTGAATAAGGCACGTTCTCTTTGAAGGAAAGCTTATAAGGATATTGTTATTCCTAAGTACATTTAATTGGCATATAACCGATACGTATCGGTTAATGTTTCGCCATTTCCATAGATATATGCTTTGGAGGGCGCGTAGAAATTAGAGCTATCGTATTTCCAATGGATTCTTAGGGCCATGTATCCACCGGCTCCATAAGTGTTCTTTCCTCTCTTTTCAATGAATTGAGAGAAGCTGTCCCATGTCCTCGGCCCCACTACACCATCAACGACCAGGTTGTGCGTTTTTTGATATTGTTTAACAGCGGCTTCGGTTTTTGGACCAAAGATCCCATCGGAGTCAATGACTGACGAATCGGTATAAAATCTGAGAACATTGATAATATACTGCATGTTTTTAACTTCCACACCACGCGAATCCTTGCGTAAAATTGAATTTTTATCCCAGTCCACCGGGTGATGAAATCCTGGCGCTGAAGCTGATGCTGTTGAAAATGAAATCCCCCAGGCCATGATGACAACTGCCAAACTAGCAAGTATTTTTTTCATTTTGCCATCTCCCTTTTTTGTATGTATTTGATATTCCTTACAAATTTCCCCTCAGCCTGAAGATTCCCCCTCTTCGTAAAATTAACCCTTTCTTTCTTGTGACCAATGCCCTGTTTTTCACCTGGTCTTTAGAATCAGTGTCCAACCACTGTAAGGCAGAATAGGATAGTTTGTATTTAAATAAGGAGGTTTCTGGATGAATCATTATTGCAAAAGAATGTATCCCCAATTTCCCGGACAAGGGGCTGGCCAGGGATCAGGACAGCAGACACCTGGATTCCATGGATTTTATGGCCAGGGTCAACCCAGTCAGCAAGGATTAGGCGGGCAGCCTCAGATGCCACAATTTCCTGGGATGTTCCCCGGGATGCCAGGCGGCCAGACCCAGCAAGGCGCACAGCAAGGTCAGCAGTCTCAGCAGGGACAGGGCGGACAGCAACAGATGCCGGGCGGGCAGCAGCAGGGCGGCCAGACCCAGCAAGGCGGACAGCAAGGGCAACAGCCTCAGCAAGGACAGGGCGGACAGCAGCAGATGCCGCAATTTCCGGGACTGTTTCCGGGTATGCCTGGGGGACAGCAGCAAGGCGGACAGCAAGGGCAGCAGCCTCAGCAAGGACAGGGCGGACAGCAGCAGATGCCGCAGTTTCCGGGACTGTTTCCGGGTATGCCTGGGGGACAGCAGCAAGGCGGGCAGCAGCCTCAGCAAGGACAGGGCGGACAGCAGCAGATGCCGCAGTTTCCTGGCTTGTTCCCCGGGATGCCGGGCGGGCAGCAGCAAGGCGGGCAGGGACAGCAAAGCCAGCAGGTATTTTACCCATATTACGGCTATCCCGGAATGTTTTAGTCTAGTTAGTTGACCATAATAGGCATTTGGCGGGTATTTGCTCCATTTTGGCGGGTGAATTTAAATTCTGGACGGTAAACTGATGATTTCGGCATGTAAATCTATTGTTTCGGCTTGCATTTCCATTTACCTTCCAATTTCTTCTCTTCATCAACATCAAAAACAAAGGATTCCTCCATAAAGCATGGAGAAATCCTTTGTTTTTTTACTCATTTTTCAGTTTTATTCATGTTTTTGCGGTGTTCCTGCCATTGCTGAACACCATCGTCTTCATCAAACTCAATGGTGACATCTGCTACGCCTTTTTCCAATAAGATCTGCTCTTCAAGACGGTCTTTTATGTCGTCTGCCTGGGCGACGGTCAGCGATGGATCTACTTCGACTTCAAGTTCGACATGAAGCTCTTCGCCTTCTTTAATGACGGTTACTCCGACCACATCTTTTACATCAGGATCACGCAAGACCAAATCACCAATTTTGTCTTCCATTTCCTCATCCGCTTCTCCAAGAGCCCCTGCAGCATTATCAAGAAATACTTTTCCGACAACAAAGAACATCATAAGGCCGATCAGTATTGACGCGATGCCTTCCGCTTGGTGAAACGGTGTGTAGTGGGCGATGACAATGGCTATGATAGCGAGCAGTCCGCCTGCAGTGGCTACCATATCTTCCATAAAAACAAGTTTTGTAGCTGGTTTGGCTTTTGGAAGATAACCGAAACTTTTAGCGAATACGGCAAAACCGCTCGTGGTGTCCCCTGCATCATGCATGATCTCTTTCATTGCTTTAAAAAGGACGAATGCCTCGAGCAGGACCGCCGCTCCCAGCACAGCCAGATTGATGGCAAAGCCAGTCGATTCCGTCGGGTGAAAGATGTGTGTAAATCCTTCTTTAACTGTTTCAAACGACATGATCCCAACAATCAGAACGGCGCCCAGCAGCACGAGGTTCACAAGTCTTCCAAACCCATTAGGAAAACGGTCTGTTGCCCCTTTTTTGCTTAATGCAGAACCGATGAATACAAAGAATTGATTGGCAGCATCACCTAGACTGTGCATCGTTTCTGCAAACATTGCCACATTCCCTGTACTGAGATAGGCGCCGCCTTTAATGATGGCAATGATGGTGTTGACGATTGCCGCTAAAAATGCGGACTTATTTCCGTTTTTTAAGTGTTTAAATAGCTGCCCCATTAGTTCCTCACTCTCTAATTTTTTATTTTATGTATAGAGTTCAACATCATTCTTCCCGTTAAGGAAGCTGCTCACACCTTATTTAACCTTTGTACTTCAAATGAGATTTTCAGTTAAAGGCTATTCAAATATACATAAAAAAATCCCCCTCCCTTACCATTTTATAGATTAACAATTGGTAAGGAAAGAGGATTTATTATTGTATTAGCGGACCGTGCTTTCATGGAAAATCTCTCGTTTTCTTGCCGTATCTTCCAGATTAAGATTTGCTTCTATCGAGTATTTTGGACGCCGCTTTACTTCTTTAAAGATTTTTCCGATGTATTCCCCGATTACCCCTATACCTAAAAGCTGCAGTCCTCCGATAAACCATATGGAAATCATTAAGGATGACCATCCTGATTCTGTACGGCCCAAGACCTCCTGAACAATGGTATATCCTCCTAATAGTACGCTGAGGATGATGGACATCAATCCGATGAGGGTCACAAAGCGGATCGGAGCAATACTGAACGAAGTAATCCCATCCACTGCAAAAGCGAGCATTTTCTGTAATGGATATTTTGTAGTGCCCGCCATCCGTTCTTTACGGTCGTAATAAACATTTGCAGACTTAAACCCAATGAGAGGAATGATCCCCCTCAAAAATAAGTTGTTTTCTTCATATCGGCACAGCTCATCCAAGGCCCTCTTGCTCATTAAACGAAAATCTGCGTGATTAGGAATGAGGTCTATTCCAATCTTTTGCATAAAACGATAGAAACCATTCGCTGTCGTTCGTTTTAAAAATGTATCGGTATCTCTTTTTCTTCGGACACCATACACGATCTCGCAGCCTTCATTGTATTTCAGGATAAATTCCCTGATGACGGTGATGTCATCCTGCAGATCGGCATCAATGGAAATGACACAATCCGAGAATTCCTTTGCTTTCATCAAACCAGCTAGCAAAGCGTTCTGATGGCCGGCATTCCTGGATAATTTCAATCCAGTTACATAACCATTCACAAAGCTTTCTTCTTCAATCATGTTCCATGTCCTGTCTTTGCTGCCGTCATCCACAAACATGATTTTACTTTGTGTATGAATCAACTTTTCTGTCTCCAGGTCTTCCAGAAGATAGGTTAATTGCTTTGTTGTTTCCTGCAGCACTTCTTCTTCGTTGTAGCAGGGAACAACAATCGTTAAGATAGGTTCATTCATCAAATTCACTCCCTTTTAGCTCATCTCACCTGGTAAAGATAGATTTTCCATACCGAATGCGGGTCCGTAAATGTTTTTTCATACGTTAAATGATCTTCCCTGGCATTGACGATAGGAACAGATGAAAAGATGTACCGTCCTCCAAGCTTTTTAAACGCCTTTGTGTTTAATTGCAGGTGGTAGATTTCTTTATCCGAATCTTTCTCAAAACTATAATGCTTGCCGAGTTCTGCTGAGAATAGATAACATCGGCCGCCCCAGTGGTCAAAATAGTTCTTCAGTTTTCGGTTCTTGTCCAGTTCCTTAGAAATAATGGACCGGAATTGGTGTTTATAGGAGAGCGGATAAAAATTGTTATAGGTATCGAGCGTGTAAAATCCGTTGTATTGAGAGATCGAGGGATGCAGTCCTATGCTTGCTACCCGATACGTATATTTCGGTTTTCCAATATAGCGGTCAATTTTCTCAAAGAGCTGAGTGGAGTAAAATTCCTTGAACGAAGGGTATCCAGCGATTCGATAACGGATTTCCTCATTCAGTGTGAACAGCAATAGCAACTGAAGGATAAGCAAAACCACGGCTGTTTTTTTCCATTTACCCTTCCCCTGCCCAACAATCTTCAAGCCTACTGCGAACAAAAGATACAAAATTAACGGATGCAGAAAGTGAAACCTCGAAAAGTTAAACGTATTTAAAAGAGAGACTTGATCTTTCAGCGGCTGCCATCCTTTAAAAAACCAAAAGCCATACCATACTGATAAGACAGCATTCAATGCCATGAGAAAAAGAAAAAGAGTTTCATTTCTCCATGTCTTTTGTCTAATGACCTTCCACAGGGCCACGAATAAAAGCGGCAAAATGAAGTACGTGTGAATCGTCATCACATGAGTATGGCCCAATAGAAAATTTTTCAGCATCAGCCTTATAGAAGATGAAAAATCAAGGACAGATTCCTTGAATTCATTCCTGCTCGTCGGTGCCTGTGGAAGCAGAAGTGAATACACCAGGCGGTATTCAGTCACCATGTAGATCAAAATCATAAAGCTGATACTAATGAGGAATTTAAAATTCCACTTTCTCTTTCTCCACACATCTGTTATCCACAATAAAGCCATAGCAAAGAGAAAAAAGAAAAAACCTAATACAAAGCTGGAGTAAAAGGGCAGCAGGAGAAGGACCAGCCATTCCTTACGACCTGATGCCTGATTGCGAATATTTAAAAACGCCCATAATGCGAGCGGCATTCCGAGGGTGCTCAGCATGCCTGAAGGCCAAAAAGGCGTTAAAGCAAAGGCTAAGGCTACACCAACACGGATAAACGATAATTCCTGCTCTTTCACAAAATGATCTTTCAGCAGCAGGTACATCCCAATAAAAGCAAACACCCGTGTTATCGCCTGTGATATGGCATAGGCTTGCATTGCTGGAAACAACGCATGCAGCCAGACGATGCCGCTGAATTCCGTTTCAAAGGCATCCCTCGGCAGGCCGTTGATCACTTGCGGTATGACAGCGTGAATATTTCCAAACAGCTGTCCGCTGTGAACGAGAACCCGGTACCACGCAATATTGGAATCCATATTATCATGGACTCGGATGTGAACATTCTCTCCTAAAATAAAAAGCGGAGAGAGATAGATCAGAAGAATGATCCATGCACCATACAAGTATTTTGATTCTCTTGATATAGGCCTCCTTACCATTTCGTTAAGCTCCTGTCTTGATGTATTGGCAAAACATTTTTAGTGGTTAAGCGTGCTGAGTAAAAGACATCGCCGGTTCTAAAATGGACTGGATAAACTTTGCCATCTGATCTGGCGACAGCATCTCTATGCCTTTTTCATACGCTTTTTTGGCAGCATGCCATTTTTTTAATTCAGGTTTATTGCCTAAGACCCTATGCAGCTGCTCTTCAATGGATTGAGATCTTTCAAGCCGGAAAACCAGATTCTTTTCTTCCAAATATTCAAGATTGATCTCTTCCTGTCCCGGTAGCACGGAATGAACGAAGATGGGCAGGTTTTTCTGCAGCGCTTCACTCACTGTGATTCCCCCCGGCTTCGTCACTACAGCATCGACCCGGTCGTACCATTCGTTCATCTCTTGCCTTGAAGCAATGTATGGAAGAGGATGAATATGATCCGCATCCAGCTGCCTGATTTTTTCATACAGCTTACGGTTATTTCCGCAAAGCACAAAATAGTCGAAAGCACCAGACGTTTCAGCAGCTGTTATTAACTCATAAATATCCCCTAAACCGCTGCTCCCTCCTGAGATCAAGATTTTTCTCCGGCTGCTCTCATTGCTCCGTTTTTCTGTTTTCGTAAATTGCTCATGCACAGGAATTCCTGATACGATGATGTTTTTATGAGAAATGTGATGGTCTGTCACTAATTTTGATTTCATATCCTGGTTTGGGACAAAGTGATAGTCAATTTCTTCCCTGCCCCATACGTCGTTGATAAAAAAGTCCGTATATACATTCATGACCGGAACCTGGCACTTTCCTTTCCGCTTCAATGCACTCAAAAGGTAAGACGGGATGCTGTGTGTACATACAATAACGTCTGGCTGTTCATCCTCCAGAAGCTTTTCCATTTTTTTCAGAAACAAAATTTCATAACCCTTGAACGAATGGACCTTTCTCATCGTTGAATAGGTAAAATTTTTATAAACGAGATCGTAGGTTCCCGGCATGAGTTTGATCCACTTGAGATACGTTCCCGTCACCATCTTTTCTAGCGAAACATTCATATAGCTTAACAAGTCCACTTTCTTTAAGACGATATCCTTTTTTCTGATCTTCAACATATCAATTAACGCCTCGGCAGCCTGATGATGCCCTGACGGCATTTGCAAAAACGGTAAAAACAATATTTTCTTCATTCTTCATCACCTATTTTTATAAATGGATTTTGCTTAAAAGTCCCTACACTAGTAAAAAGACGAGAAAAATCGCAAAAAGTTCATTTAGAAATAAAAAAAGTCCTTAACAAGTAGTTAAGGACTTCAATGCTTATATTTATTTCCCCCGCCTCAATCTGCTGTACAGCCATTGAATGGACATTCCAAGTGATAGACAATAGAGGATAAAAAAGACGATGCCTCCGATAACCGGGAAATTAAAAATAGATACGATTAAAAAAGATCCTGTCAAATAGACGATCCAAGCTGGTTTGTTCTCTAATCCGGCGATCCTCTTTGCCGTTTCTTTACTTAAAACCGCCATTCCAGCTATGAAAGAAATCAAAGGGAACAACAGAAGAATGATGGAGATCGGGATGCCGATAACGGTAATGCCCAGTAACAGGCTTAAAATCAGGATCGCCAGACTTGTGATAGCTCCTGACAAAATGAAACGAGCCGCTTTTCCTTTGGTGATTTCTGCAAAGCTGCTGAATCTTTTATTTAACGACAGGCCTGCCAAAATGGTTAACAGAACAAGAACAATGCTTCCAATGAGCCGCATCAGCCAGCCGCCGACCAATACCATTCCCCCAAGAAACAGGCTATTCTGTGATGGACTGTCCAAGTTGATCGATACTATATTCTCTGTAACATTGGAACCAGGCTCCTGTTTGACATGCCCTCCAACAACAAGAACCAACTCTTTAATTTTTGCTTGCCGCTTAATGTTCACATCTCCATTAAAAACGATTACTGCCGTTTTGACCTTTCCTTTTATGACCGCATCGTGCCCAAACACAATCACATTTTCTACACTTTGGTTGAACGGAATAACGACTTCTTTTGATTTCATAATGTTCTTCTCTGCAGCATAAGCCGTAGGGCTAAGCAGCGGCATACTGGCAAATAACATGATGATCAACGAGATAAAAATATGGAATCTTTTCATGGCCGCCCTCCTACCCTGTTGTTTTTGTGCCTAATAATCGCCGTACGGACCATCCGGAAGCAAATAAAATAATCAATGTAAGAACAAGAATTACTTCGAGCAGGTTAGGAAGTCCGCCTGCAACGGCAAATGCTGAATGCAGCAGACTAAACGAAATAGAAGTTAAGGTCATTCCAACGTGTATGCTTTTATAGATTACAGGTATCATGATCCATACGATACTGATGATTACCAAAGCACTGAAACCTGTAGCAAAGATCCATTTCCATGAAAGAAGCCGGTCAGGTGAACTTTCAGCTTGAATTTGATTAAGCACCGCCTGTTCAATCCGCCATTCATCCGGCTCTGCGCCATGATAAACAGAAGACAGCAGTTCTTTTAACTCATTCAGTTCTTGCAGCTCTTTCCAGCATTCATTGCAGGTCTTGCTATGTTCCTCAATCTTTGTACGTTCATCCCTGTTTAATTCTTCATCCACATATGCAGAAAGAAGCTCTTTTACTTCATCATGCATCCCGATCACCCCTCATGAGTTCTCTCCTTAATTCTGTTCGAGCCATATTGATTCTGGATTTAACGGTTCCTGCCGGTATTTCTAAAATATCTGCAATCTCCTGGTAAGAGAATCCTTGTACATCCCGTAATACGATCACGGTACGATGCTCAGCCGAAAGCTTTTGCATCGCAAACTGAAGATTCATTTTCAACTGTGCGTTTTCAACTTCAGAATGGGTGCTTGGCAGCCGTTCTGTTTTTTCCGGATCCACATGCAGCACAGGCGACTTTTCAGCTTTCTTTATCCGGTCATAACATAAGTTTGTAACGATTCGTGTTAACCAAGAGGCGAAGGCATAATCCTGCTTCAAATGATGAAGTGAAAAATAAGCTTTTACGAAAGCTTCCTGAGTAATATCTTCCGCTTCCATTTGATCATGGACCATCGCAAAGGCATGCCGGTACACTTTCCCTTTATATTTTCGAACGATTTTTGAAAAGGAATCCTGATCTCCTTTTTTGGCGTTTACGATTAATTGCTGGAGTTCGTGGTCCACACTTTATTCACCCGCTTCTAGACAAACTGCCTCAACGAATTGTCTTCTAATAAAATGACGTCAAAAATAAGAATAAGTTCATTTTACTCTTAAAATTTTTAATACGTTTATTTTACCTATAATTTTCATAAATAAAAAAGCTCTCTCCAAGTTTCCTTGGAAACAGCCTTTCAATCGCCTTTAACTTCAGCCTTTTTCCAAACTTTCCCCATGAATACGGCCGCTGCACCAATGATTGCCGCAAGAAGAAGGCTCACATAAAAACCTGGACGGATGGTCTTCTCAGCCATCGTGCCGCTGATGCTCGCTAAAAGAAGAACGATTCCTAAAATAGAGAATACTTTACCCCACACCTTTTGTTTCAGAACCTTTAAGGATGAAACAATAATGAACAGCCAGTTATAAAGAAGCAATATCCCTGCAGCTGTTGTAATGTATTCATAAATCTTTCCCGGCAGAAGTAAAGCCGTAATGATGGAAGCCAGCAGACCGGCAGCTCCGATCCCCAGTGAGGCCAAGGGGAGGTCCTTCAGCTTTTTCACTTTTTTGCTAAAAACGCCAGGTGCATCTCCATCCTCAGACATCGTACATAAAAGGTTTGTTACTCCAAACAGTGAAGCGGTCATCGTGGAAAATCCCGCAATGATAATGGCACCGTTAAACACATGGGGAAAAAACGGAAGATGATAATCACTCAATGCTGTAACAAAAGGACTTTCTTTATCATCAAATGCATGCTGAAACACCATGGTTACCGCAAGCCCCATGGAAAGTACATAGATGCCGGTAAGCAGAAACATCATCGCCTTTCCCGCCTTAGGCCCATCCTCCTTTTTTTTCAGCTGCATGGCCATCAAACCAATGACTTCAATCCCTCCAAACGCATAGAACGCATAGATGAGTGAGGACCAGAATCCCCTGAATCCATCGTGAAAGAATACTTGTGTACTGTCCGGAAGACCCGGCTTTTTCACATCGCCGTCAATCCAGCCCATCATCGTTGCTGCCGCAATGACGATGAACATCAAAATGGCGGCAACCTTTACAATGGCCAGAATATCCTCTACTTTGTCAAATCCTTTTGTCCCCGTCAAAACAACGGCGATAGCCAATATTGCGTAACCTGCGGCAAACACCCATAAAGGAACACTGTGAAACCAAAAGCGGGATAGAATTGATAATGCCGTCAGCTGGCTTCCCATCACAAGAATATTGGATATCCAATAGTTCCACCCGCAGCTGAAACCGGCCCAGCGCCCAAAAGCTTTTTTCGAATACGCACAAAAAGAACCTTTCTGAGGATCCTCAGCCGTCATTTGGGCGAGAACATTAAATACGATATATGTACCGATTGCAGCAAGAATAAAAGAGATGACGATAGAAGGCCCCGTCATCATAATTCCTATAGAAGAACCTAAAAAATAACCGGTTCCGATCGTACAGCCCACTCCCATTAAAGAAAGCTGCCACCATTTTAAGTCTCCACTCTTGCTGTCTTGGCCAGTTGAAGAACTGCAGCTCGTTTTGCTCATCACATCACCCCTGATTTCTTTTTATTGTTTGTAGATTCAGGATGAATATGTACAAAAAAAGAGAGGGATTAACCCTCTCTTGCTTCATGCTGAACATGTTTATCGTTCTTCAGCTGTTTGCTGCAGCTGAAAACATAGGCCGGCGGCATGTTCCTTAGCTCTTTCTTTACGTTAATGGAAGAGAAGAACTCTTCAATCATTTTCTTTTTCCATTTTGTATATTGAAACGTAATAAATTTACCGTCTTGATGAAGCGCGGCTTTTGAACTTATTAAAATTGAATCTGACATTTCCTTTGGCAGACTGGCAAACGGCAGACCTGAAACAATGGCGTCTGCATAAGGAATGTTGTACATCTTCATATAAAGATGCAGGTTTTCCGCAGAACCATTAACAACATAGAAATTTTTCTCATCTTTGTATTTATATGCTAATCGCTTATAAAATTCTCTATTATACTCTATAATCAAGATTGTAGTTTTCTCATTTCGTTTATCAAGCAATTTGTCAGTGAAGACTCCCGTCCCTGGTCCCAGTTCAATAATGTAGGAGGCAGAGTTAAAATCGATTTCTCCTACCATTTTTGCAGCAAGATATGTGGAACTCGGGAGAATGGCTCCGACCGTTCTTGGCTTAACGATGTATTGAGAAACAAAAGATAAGGACACTGTAACACACTCCGTTGGTTTGAATTTATAGTTCTATCATAAGATTCAAACCTTAAGAATCATGTGCAGAATTTATTAAGATTTATTTAAGATTAGGAGTTGATGATGTGGAATTATTTATTTGCAGCACATGCGGTGTTCAGTACCAGCAATCTGAGCAGCCCCCTTCAGAGTGCATCATTTGCAATGAAGAGAGGCAGTATGTTAATCCGTCTGGCCAAAAATGGACAACACTCAAAGAAATGAGAGCTGACGATTTTTACAACACCATCAAGGAAGATGAGCCAAACCTGTACAGTATACATACCCAGCCAGACTTTGCCATCTCACAGACGGCTTACCTTGTTCAAGGCGAAGGTTTCAATCTTTTATGGGATTGCATTACCTACCTGGACAACGCTTCGATTGAAGCGGTTAAACAGCTTGGAGGTATCGATGCGATTGCCCTTTCCCATCCCCATTATTATTCAAGCCAGGTGGCGTGGGCAGAAACGTTCAACGTACCGATCTACATACATGAAGACGATAAAGAATGGGTCACCCGCACAAGCAGCCATATTCATTTTTGGTCAGGTGAGAAGCTTGAACTTAGCAAGGGATTGACGCTGCACCATCTGGGCGGCCACTTTAAGGGAGGAGCAGTCCTTCACTGGGCCGATGGCAGCCAAAGTAAGGGTGTCCTTTTAACAGGGGACGTCATACAGGTGGTGGCTGACCGCAGCTGGGTCAGTTTTATGTACAGCTACCCTAACCTTATCCCACTGCCTGCTTCCGTTGTTAGCCGTATTGCCGATAATGTTAAGGATTTAAAATTTAATCGCTTGTACAATGCTTTTCACAGAGTCGTACAAGAAAATGCATCACAAGCTGTTCAAAGATCCGCAGAACGATATATTAAAGCTATACAAGGAGAGCTCTTTACTACTTAAAAGAAAGTGGGGGTGATTGAATCGCCAGCTCACGCCTTATTAATGGAGAAAAAGACTTGAGGGTCTCTTTTAAGCATCAGTATGCGAGGCCCATTATGAAAGAAAATCTACAATATGCTTTAACAAAGCTAAAAGAAAAAGGAAAGCTTTTTACTTGCGTAAAAGGCTTTCCTTTTCGTTTTTTATTCATTTAGAAATTCAGGGCTTTTTCCTTTGCTCTCGCAATGGCATTTTGTTTAATTTCTTCCGCCCGGTCAGGAAATTGATTGTGCCCTTCGACAAATAAACCTTCAAAAGAAGGAACACCAAAGAAATTCATGATTACGCCAATATAACGGTGCCCCATCTCCAATTCCATGGCTGGGCCTTCCGAATAAATCCCTCCGCGCGCCTGGATATGCAGTGCTTTCTTGTCAGTAAGCAAACCGACCGGACCCTGCTCTGTATACTTAAATGTCTTACCTGCTGTACAGATGGAGTCAATATAAGCCTTCATAACCGGTGGAAACAAAAAATTCCAAAGCGGCGTCACAAAAACATATTTGTCCGCGCCAACAAATTGCTCGGTCAGTTCGGATAGCCGCCGAACCTTGGATTGCTCATTCTCAGACAGCTGATCAAACGTTGAACCGGTTCTTAGCTTTCCCCACCCGCTGAATACATCAGCATCAATCTGAGGAATATTTTCTTTGTATAGATCCAAGTGGATAACTTCATCACTTGGATTTGCATCTCTATAGGATTCAATAAATGCCTTTCCTGCAGTCATGCTGTAGGATTGTGTTTCATCATGAGGGTGGGCAGTGATATAAAGTATAGTTGCCATAGGTTATCCCTTCCTTTGCAGTTTGATTTTCTTAGTTAATATGATGCAAAGGAGGGAATCTCATACCCACTACATTAAGTTTAGGACAATTTGGTATCCAGCGGTTTCAGTTTGGCTTCAATCTCTTGGCGCTTCGGTTCGAGGAAAGGAGGCAATGCCAATGATTCACCAAGATGTTCAAGGTCCTCATCCGTAGCAAAGCCTGGACCATCCGTCGCTAATTCAAATAAAATCCCATTAAGCTCTCTGAAATATAACGACTTAAAATAGTACCGGTCTACAAAATCTGAATTTGGAATTCGGGCGCCCTGTATTTTATTGATCCATTGTCTGAGTTCCTCTTCATCATTCACACGGAACGCCACATGATGAACTCCTCCTCTTCCCAGCCGTTCAGGAGGCAAGTCCTTACGCTCTTCAATATGAAGTTCTGCACCCGTACCGCCCTCTCCCGTTTCGTACACGAGAATGTCCGGCTGACCAGGTACTTGAGAAGCATAAGCTCCTTTTTTTCTGAATCCTAAAATTTCAGTGATGACTTCTTCGGTTAATTCTCTTGTACGTACCGTCAGCATGACCGGACCAAGACCGATAATTCCGAAGTCCTTTGGAACAGCGCTTTTTTCCCATGGCACACCGCCCGCTACGCCACTATTCGTTTCGTCTGAAACAAGACGCAGGCGCTGTCCTTCTTCATCTTTAAAAGCTAATGACAGCCGGCGGAACCGTTCCGACAATTCCTCATGTTCGACCTTCTTCTCTTCGAACCGTGTTTTCCAGTATTGCAGCGCTTCATTGTTCTTTACGCGAAGGGATATTTCTGAAATGCTATTAGCCCCATCATGATTCCTTCCTGCTCTGGGGATTTCGAAAAACGTTAATTCAGTTCCTGCATTCCCTTTTTCATCGCCATAGAACAGATGATACACAGAGGTGTCATCCTGATTGACGGTTTTCTTGATCAGCCGCATTCCAAGGACTTTCGTATAAAACTCATAGTTTTTCCCCGCTAATGCCGTGATGGCTGAGACGTGGTGTATTCCTTTTAGTTCCATAATGCCTCCTATTAATACATTTTTCGTTACTCTTCCTTTTATTTAGTATCATACCCTTTTATCCCTCAAACTCAAATAAAAAAGGCAGCATTACAATGAGTAATGCTGCCTGGCAAATATCAGTTGCTATTTCCTTTTTGCTCGTTATTGAAGTCCATCGCCTGAGCCAATGTAGAAGAGATGGAAACCTTGTCAAAGGATAGGCCGAGCTGAACTGCAGTTGCAGCGATTTCTGGACGAATACCTGAAAGGGTAGTCTTCACACCGACGAGATCAAGTGCATCAATAAGCTGGAAGATCTCATGAGCTACCATAGTATCAATTATCACAACACCCGATAAATCAATAAAGAGATGGCCAATTCCCTTTTGGACACATTGATTTAGTGTATTCTCCAGAATAAACTTCGCACGGGCCGTGTCAATATCGCCAACAAGCGGCAGTAAAGCGGTATCGTTATTTAATGAGATGACAGGTGAACTCAATTCATTCAGTAATTCTTGCTGTGCTTTCAGCCGATTGGTGGAATATTTATGGGTCTCCTCAATGAATTGAAGCATGACATTGTCAAAAACCTTGATCATCACCCGATTCCATTCTTCGATCTGCAACTGTTCGATGTCTTCTGGATGAATCGATACGAACTCGTTGATATAATCAAGATACTGCTGCCGTACCCTCATGAATTCTTTTATGATGTAATGAATGGGTGTTTTTAAATGTTCATTGTCTTTTGCAATTTTAATAATCCACTCATCAAAATCTTTAAAAAAGGCTTCTTCGTCTTTTACAAGCACTTCACAAAAATGAATATGAAATTCATAATTTTGTTCTTTCAGCGTCTTTATAACTGCAGGATCATTAGAACTGTATACTCCAGCCGTGCCTGACTTATCAAGGGAATCATACCATTCCTCGGTTAAATTTCTGGCTCTATTTAGAAGAAATTGATGCAATTCTTGATTTATGTCCATCTCTATAAACTCCTCAATTAAGATTAAGTATCATGAAAATGGCTGGCTATATTTTTTGAAAGCCTTCTTCAACTAAATAGTCATGTGCTTCTTTATAGGATTCAAAAGCAGCTTCTAAATTTAAGCCCGCATATATATTCCATAGTTCATCTTCATGAACGAGCAGGAGCTTTTCGTGGTCTACTCCTCCAATCCAATTTTCTTTTTCCGGTTCTGAAGGATTAGACTCCTCTTCTGAATTACCCTTTTCTTCTAATAAATAGTTCATTGATTTCTGTACGAGGTTAATCAGCTCGTCAGCCGAATAATCCCGGATGTTGACCATGCCTTTTTCATTCTTCTTGCCTCTAGGCAGATGGCCAGCATAAACAAAACCGTTCCCGTTCGGATGCAGATGCTGTATAACAATTTTTTTGTCGCGATTGCTCTCCTCGAGATGGTAATTTATGCGCCCAAGGGAAATATCTTTCCTTGTTAATTGAGGGAAGTTTTCTTCAATAATATTTATTTTTTCTGAAAATGTAAGCATTGTCAGCCTCTTTCTTTTCTACTAATTTTCCTGTGATTATATCATATCTGCTAGTACAAAAGTAGATATACCCTTAACAATACGAGTGTCAAGGCAAAAGAAAAAACACCGTAATCACGGTGTTTATTTATGTCTGTTTAACTCTGAGGTGATAGCGTCCATCGCTGCGTCGATATTAGCGTATGACTCAATCTCGGGGTTATCGGAATATTGTATTTTAAAAACATGGTCGGATTTACTGTAGCTTATTGAGATTAATGGGATACTATTTTGACTTAGCGTATGGGTTACATCTGATTCGATGTATTGTTTCGTTTTTAGATCGAGCAGCATGTCCTGAATTTTTGATTGATTCATGGTCATCAATCCCCTTTCCATTATGAGGGGGAGCTCAAAATAGCTATATTGCCCAAATAATTTTTTATTATTTCTATATAGAATAACATATTTCAGGTTTAATTCATACCCTGAACGGGAATTGTAATTGTTTTGCAATACCCATCACATTCACTTTTTATTAATTGACACAAAAAAGACACAAAATTATACTCCTTTTTCACTATCTTTACACTTGGGAAAACAGGTGTAAACTTTAATCTGAATTTCACAGTAAACCACCCTTTTTTTCCCAATACCGAAGTACTGCCCCTGTGCTATGATAAATTCAAGGGCGCCCCCTACACAGAATTTTAGGAGGGTATTTTATGAAAAAAGGTTTGATTGCAGTACTATCGGCTGGTTTACTATTCAGTTCAGCCTATCAGGCAGCAGCAGCTAATGAGCCTGGAACAAAAGCTCAAAAGCTGGTTCTTCATGAGAATGACAAAACCGTTACCTCTCAGGTTGAAGTTACTCGATCAAAAGAAAATGCTGTTCCATCCTTTATTTCAGGCAAACTTTCCAAAGGTACATACCTTTCCAAGAAAGAAATCCTTGCCTTTCTAGACAGCAATAAACAACTCTTTCCGTTTGAAGCATCAAAGCATCTCACTCTAGTAAAACAAGAAAAAGATGATTTAGGTATGACACACTATGTGTTTAACCAGTCGATCAACGGTGTTCCAATTGATGGAGCAACGTTCATCGTTCATACGGACAAGCAAGGAAAAATTACTGCAATCAATGGAGACGTCCATTCCAACCTTCCTAAAAATTTTAAAGCTACTAAAAAGCTGACAAAGGCGAACGCCATAAAAGCTGCTTGGAAGCATATAGGTGAACAGCCAAAAAAAGAAAACCTCAAGCCGCTTGCCTTTAAAGGTGCAAAGATAAGTGATACGGTCGAAAAGTCCAAACTTGTCATGTTTAAAGACGGAGATAAATTCAAACTTGCCTACCGTGTTGCCCTTCAATTCATCGATCCTTATCCTGCAAACTGGCAAGTCTACGTTGATGCAGCCAATGGAGATGTCCTTAAGAGCTTTAACGCTGTAAATAACGATGGACCGACCACCGGTTCTGGATACGGTGTCCTCGGTGACAGCAAAACGTTAAACACCTATCTGTCTGCTGGCTATTATTACTTATTTGACACCACGAAACCGATGAATGGTGTCATCGAAACCTACACGGCTCAAAATGGGTCAAGCCTTCCAGGAGCGTATTCTGTAGATTCCAACAACGCTTGGACTTCATCTTCACAAGGTGCAGATGTTGATGCGAACTACTATGCCGGCAAAGTTTATGATTATTATTTAAATACTCATGGACGCAACAGCTTTGATAATGCAGGTGCATCCATTAGTTCTACCGTTCATTACAGCTATAAATACAACAACGCATTCTGGAATGGATCACAGATGGTATACGGTGATGGCGATGGCGTTCAGTTCCGTCCATTGTCCGGTGCACTTGATGTTGTTGCCCATGAATTAACGCATGCGGTAACAGAACGAACGGCAGGACTCAATTATTCCTATCAATCAGGAGCATTAAATGAATCCATGTCAGACGTGTTCGGATATTTCCTTGATCCAAACGACTGGCTGATGGGTGAAGATGTATATACTCCTGGAACAGCTGGAGATGGCCTCCGCAGCCTCTCAAATCCAAAGCTCTATGGTCAGCCTGACAATATGAGCGGATATGTCAACACTTCAAGTGATAATGGCGGAGTGCATACGAACAGCGGTATCCCTAACAAAGCTGCTTATAACACGATCACTGCGATCGGAAAAGCTAAAGCAGAGAAAATTTACTACAGAGCACTGACTCGCTATATGACGCCGACTACTAACTTCAGCGGAGCACGTGCTGCACTATTAAGCGCTACTGCTGATCTGTATGGCAGCACAAGCGCTGAATACACAGCAGTAAAAACAGCGTGGACGAATGTTGGAGTGAACTAATAAAACAATAAGAGCCCGCCTGTTTCCTAGATCCTGGGAAGCCGGCGGGCTTTTTTATGTTTTCAGTTTGAATAGAAGGGTACATTGTATCAAAAAGAATCGAACAGAAGGAGAGTAGAATCAATAATGTCCATAAAAGCACTCGTTATTAACTGTACCTTAAACAAGAGCAACCAAACATCAAATACAAGAGCACTCATTGATGAATCGGTTAAAATTTTTGATGAAAAAGAAATTGAAACAGATTTCGTTACCCTTGCAGACTATAACATTGAATACGGAGTAACAGGAGATGCCATCAGCGACAATGATGAATGGCCGATTATTTTCGAAAAAGTAAAGGAAGCCGATATTTTAATTATTGGTTCTCCGATCTGGCTAGGACAGCAGAGCAGTCTTACAACAGTATTAATTGAAAGGCTGTATGGGGCAAGCAGCCAAACGAACGATAAAGGGCAATATCTCTTCTATAACAAAGTCGGCGGTGTCGTTGTAACAGGAAACGAAGACGGCGCCAAGCATGTCAGCCGTTCAGTGCTCTACGCTTTATCTCATATCGGATTTACAGTCCCTCCGAATGTAGATACGTATTGGGTCGGAGAAGCTGGCCCTGGTCCTTCTTATATCGAGTCCAAAGGCTATGAAAACGAATTTACGATGCAGCATTCCAAGATCATGGCGCATAACTTGATTCATTTTGCGAAATTGCTCAAGGAGCACCCTATTCCTGCAGAAGGAAACGTCATTGAACAAACCAATTAACGTATTAAAAAAAGCAGGCTGGACGGGTGTTATTTACACCCTTTCCCGCCTGCTTTTTTATTTTTCCTGTTCAAACCGAATCAGCGCAGCTTTTGCCCTGTCACGAAGAGAGACCAAGTCTCCCTCCACCTTGAGAATATTTTTCTTTTTTTGTTCTAATAGTTTTAATTGTTCTTCTACCGTCATATACACTTTCTCCAGCTTTTCTTTTTGCTGGCTCGTCCCTTTAAACTGTCTGTAATCATGTTTTTGAAGTTCTAAGGTGTCACTGAGTGTAATGAATTCCTGTAGCTCCGAAAGCGAAAAGCCCATCACTTCTTTTGCATTTGTGATCTTCTTTAAGAACTCCACATGCTCTTCTGAATATAGTCTTATTCCCCCCTCACTCCTCGGAGGTGAAGCTAGCAGGCCGATCTGTTCATAATAACGGATCGTCCGTTTTGTTAACCCGCTCTGCTTAGCCACATCATCTATTTTTAACCCATTCATTTTTCTTGCTCCTTTGCCATTAAAGTTCAAATCTACGAAAAATCGCTCAATATAAAAAATACCACAAAAGCATATTAAAAAGGAAATGTTTACGTTGACGTTAAGGTTAATATATTTTATAATTCTTGAGTAAACAATGCTATTACGTGATTTATTTTAACTTATATTAAAATAGAAAAAGGGGTTTTTAGGTATGAAACAAGAAGCATTGAGTATCCAGGAACAGCCAAGCAAACAGCCTCTGGTCATATGGGTTATCTTCTTTGCCACCATTATTTCTTTTATGGGATTGGGTCTCGTGGATCCTATTTTGCCTGCCATCGCTCATCAGCTTAACGCTACTCCGAGCCAGGTCTCATTATTATTTTCCAGCTACAATTTGATTACCGGTATCGCTATGCTGATTACAGGCGTGGTTTCCAGCCGGGTTGGTATCAAGTGGACGTTATTGTCAGGAATATTATTGATTATCGTTTTTTCTGCCTTAGCCGGCTCCTCTAATGAAATTTCCCAAATCGTTGGTTTTCGCGGCGGTTGGGGGTTAGGAAACTCGTTATTCATCGCAACTGCTTTATCCGCCATTGTTGGTTTATCCATCGGAGGTACTGCAAAAGCCATTATTTTATATGAAGCAGCCATCGGATTGGGGATTTCCGTTGGGCCATTACTTGGTGGGGAGCTGGGATCGATTTCTTGGCGCGGACCTTTTTACGGCGTCAGCGTACTGATGGTGATCGCATTCTTTGCCTTATTGTTAAAAATGCCGCATGTACCTAAACCAAAAGTTAAAAGTTCTGTACTCGACCCGATTAAAGCATTGAAATATCCAGGACTTCTTAGACTGGGTCTAACCGCATTTCTTTATAACATTGGATTCTTTACTCTAATGGCCTATTCACCATTTGTTATGAATTTAGACGAACATGGCCTCGGCTATGTGTTCCTCGGATGGGGCTTATGCTTAGCCATAACTTCTGTATTCGTTGCACCAAAAATTCAGGCAAGATTCGGTACAGTAAAATCCATGTGTGCGATGCTGATCTTATTCGCATTGACACTGCTGGCTATGGGAATCTGGACAGAATCAAGCACAGTGGTCATCGTAGCCGTTATCGTTGCCGGTCTTTTCCTTGGGACAAACAATACATTGATCACAACAGCTGTTATGCAGGTAGCACCGGTTGAGCGGGCAACCGCCTCGGCTGCCTACAGTTTTGTACGTTTCATCGGTGGTGCGATCGGACCATGGCTTGCCAATAAACTGGCTGAAACCTATTCACCACATGTACCATTTGTAACGGGCGCGATTTTTGTTCTATTCGCCATGCTGGTTGTTGCGTTTGGCCGTAAACATCTTGCTCATGTGGATTCAATTTCTCATTAAAGGAAAGGAAGGTCTCTACAATGTACAATAAAATTCTGATTGCCTTTGATGGTTCAGCTCCTTCTGCTCGCGCTCTTCAGCACGGAGTGGAACTGGCTCATAAGATGAATACTGAAATGGTTACAATTCTGCATGTAAATAAAAACCTTCCTTTGCAGGAACCGCTTCTTAACTTTGATCTGGATGAGATAATGGAAGAAGAGGACAAAGAACTATTGCAGCCTGCCATTCAGTATCTCTCTGAATCAGGAATTCCCTATGAAACGCAAGCCTATAACGGGGAGCCTTCTCAGATCATCACTTCGTATGCAAAAAAACACGAGTACGATGTCATTGTCATGGGGAGCACAGGTAAGGGGTTTATAAAAGAAGCCTTATTGGGAAGTGTCAGCCATCAGGTAGCTCATGCAGCAGAATGCCCGGTGATTATCGTTAAATAATAAAAAAATCGGTTCCCTTCAGATAGGGTACCGATTTTTTTGTTGGATCCAGAATGCTCCAGATCCAGCTCATTTTATATTTCCGTTTAAGCTGTCCAGCCAGGCTGATACAAATACTTTACGTTCCCCCCACCGCCCGGGACGATGAATCCGCGGAATGCTTTCTTATCCTCTTGCTTTACAAGAACCTCACGAAAGACAAAAAACTCTTCTTTAATAACGACGTATTCACTAAGATTCCCGCTGCGCAGATCAGAAAGAATTTCATTGGCCATTTGTTCGTTCAATCTGAATTCCTCCATTAAATAAGATTCCTTTATTAGTACACCATAACCTGGCCGGCTGTGTCCAATTCTTTTCAACACCTGATAAGGGGCTTTACATAAACTTCCGTTTGAAACAAAGACTATGCAGAACTGCTATCTTCATTAAATTGCTTTGAAAAGGATTTGTGACGATGAAAAATATGTTCCGCGTTTATTTCTTGGATTGGAAAGACATTTTGACAATTCCCTCTGCAGCTCTGCTGATAAAGCTTTTAACAAAAAAATAAACGCCGTCATTTTCATGATGAAGCGCCTTTGGTTGACCAATCAGCAATCCTTATATTTCACAGTAAATTAGTTGGTTTTTTTGCATAAATAAAAACCTCTTCTTGCGGAAGCAAAAATACGCACAAGAAGAGGTTGAATCGCCATCGTAAGTTATACTCTTCTTATCATTCAAGCGTTTTGCTTGTGGAATTGGCACAGTGCTCATAATTGAGTCCGCTGCCGAGGCTTCAAAGGGCCAGATCCCTCCACCTCTCTAAATAAGAAATATAAGATAAATGTATTATATTGGATTCAATTATAGGGATTTCCATCTTATTGTCAAGACAATAACTCATTTTATTTTCGAATGATTTCTCCAGGCTCTAAAACGGGAGGATCTACAGAAACCGAATCAGGGTATTTAATCCCCTGCCCAGTATTTAGGCATATCACCTTTTCATCTGCTTTGATCCAGCCATTTTCCCTCAATCGTTTTGAGGCGGCAAACACAGCCGCTCCTTCCGGACAAATAAAACTTCCTTCAAGCTCTGCAGTTTGGCGCTGAGTAAAGCTAATTTCATCTTCTGAAACGGCAACGGCGCATCCATCCGTTTCATAAAGTGCTTCAAGGACAAGAAAATCTCCGATCGCTTTTGGAACATTGATACCAAAAGCGGCTGTCTCAGAATTTTCCCAGAACTTCGATTCACTCTTGTGTTCTTCCCATGCTTTTACGATCGGTGCACATCCTTCAGCCTGGACAGCGACTAAACGCGGCAGTCTGCTTCCTTTAAATAAGCCCAGTTCCCTGAATTCTTTCAATGCTTTATATATGCCAATCAGCCCCACTCCTCCGCCTGTTGGATATAAAATAACATCAGGTGGCTCGCTTCCGCATTGTTCTAAAATTTCATACCCCATCGTTTTCTTGCCTTCAATCCGGTAAGGTTCTTTTAATGTGGAAGCATCATAGAAACCTTCTTCCTTCACAAGGGACGCGACAATTTTTCCGGCATCACTGATCAGGCCGTTCACAAGAAAGAGCTCTGCACCTGAAATCGCCACTTCTTTTCTCGTAATGACTGGGGCATCCACTGGCATAACGATGTACGGCTTTATGCCGGCCCTTGCACAATAGAGTGACCAGGCGGCTCCTGCGTTGCCATTGGTCGGCATGGCAAGCCGGGTAATACCGAGCTCTCTGGCTTTTGAAACGCCGACTGCCGCTCCCCTGGCCTTAAAAGACCCGGTAGGTACCATGCCCTCATCTTTCATGAGCAGATTTGCAATTCCAAGCTTCTCACCGAGAGCAGGCATGGATAATAAAGGAGTCATCCCCTCTCCCAGTGATACCACATGATCTGGGTCTATAACAGGAAGAAGCTTATGGTACCTCCAAAGATCATTCCTCTCCTTATTAATAATTTCATTCTCATTTTTCAGTTCCTCTAAATCGTAGTTTACGAGAAGGGGGGAACCGCACTGGCACAATTGATTAGGTTCGTGATGAGCATAGATGTTGCCGCACTTTGGACATTCAAGATGGCTGACATAGCTGAAAGACATAACATACCTCCAATATTCCCTCACCAGAAAAGGACAGCAAAAAGGCACCGCTGTGCATAGCGGTGCCTTCAGTTTTCTGATCAGCAATTTATTCTATTGTGTAAAATTTTAATGCAGGTATTCTGATAAGTCAACTAAGGTATAACTTCCCGTTGATGTCTAGCTTAATTGTCTAAGAAAGAACCTTTTCCTTAATTTCTTCAATTTGAGCCAGATGTCTCTTTTCATGATACCCCACGAAAGGAATCCATTGTTTTAATGGCATCGGGCCAAACACCGGGTGAGGGTAGGATTTCTGTTCCAAAGCCTCTTGATCATTGCTGTTTGCTACCTTATTCAGCTCATTTCGTGATTCTTCCAATTTTTCTTTTATTTTTTCCAGGGTCAGATACCGTTTCGTGGGAACAGCAAAAACAGGAGCATCTACTTTTCTGCTGCGGTCCACCGTCATTTCAATCGGTTTCGGTTCTGCAGATACCGTTATTTTACTTTTTAAACGGTTTGATATGATGATGGTGATCGATTTTTCCATGAGATATAGATGATGCAGCGTCTGCATGATCGACCATCTGCCCTTCTCTTCCGGTTCGTTTAACTGATCATCGCTTAGACCGCTTACCGTTTCTAACAGCTGCCTTCTGATTTCTTCATTCTGGTTCATATCTATAGCCTCCCATTTGACGAATAGATTCTATTTTTTTCTCCCGTAGTCTATCATTTCCCTCTAATTAAAAAAAATCTAAAAAACTTTTAAAAAAAGTGATCCAACTACAAAATACGTGCGTTTTCTATATGAGATTACAAAAAAGGCCATGAGCCACCAATTAAAGGAGTGATTCATTTGAAAATGAAAAAAGTACTTGCACCTGTTCTTGTCCCTGCTTTTCCCTACCATGGCAAGCGCAGCTGACAATCAGCCAACTGTGAAAACATCGGCAGCAACTCCTTCGATGACCATGATTCCGGATTCCAGAACCCAGAGCGAATAAACGCCTTGGCACAATGGATATAGCACTCTTCTGCTTTTACGACAATACCAAACAAGGGTGATCTGCCATTGACCGCATTTTGTTCGAGAAGCTCACGATCCCGGCAGATAAAGGCTTGACCGTTTACTCTCAGAGTTTCTCCGAGCCCCGGGATCATAAAAACTACACCTACGCCCGGATTCCCTAAAATATTTTGGGCGGAGTCTAACCTTTTGTTTCCTGGGCGTTCTGGAATAAATAAATGATGGTCATCAAGAACTGTCACAAACCCTGGTGCATCTCCACGAGGAGAAACATCACACTTCCCCTCTGAATCAGAAGTGGCCAGCGTTAAAAACGGAGACTTTGAAATAAACTCCCTGCAATGGCGGTCGAGTTGTGAAATTACCTTATTGGCCTCGCGAACACTGGGGGTTCCACAAAGAGAACGCAATTCTTCAAATTGTTTACCCGTTTTAATAACTCCCTTCAATTTCAGAACCATCACATCACTCCCTTTTATGTAATATATATCCATCATATCTTATCTCAAGACAAACTAAAAAGCCTGAACTCTATTCATATGAGTCCAGGCTTTTTAGTTCAACATCAGTACAATCTCCTAGAAAAATCAGTTTGGATTCAAAAACGTTAATTCGTACTCTGGTTTTCGATCTTCATCTGGTTTTTTAGATGTTCCTGCTGCCAGCAATAGCGGCTGCTTCGGAACGGACTGGGTCATTGGCTTTGTAATAGGCTGCGCAACTTGATTCATATCCATTGTCCATCCCTCCTTACCAGTTTTCTAAATATATTCCCGGCACTAACAAGCCTGAAACCTATTTATCTAAATTTTTTTAATAGTTTATTTTATGAAAGTTTAACGCATTGGTTCATTGTACTAAGATACGTTCATATAATATTCAGTTTCAGCCTTTGTTTCTGAGGGAAACTTCAGTTATAATTAGAAGTCGGAATTACCAACGCATTTTTGAAAGGAAGTTTTACATATGAAAACAAAATTTGTTTCCGGAGCTGCACTGGCCCTAAGCCTTGCTCTTTTTGCCGGCTGCTCCAATGATGATCAAACAACTAAAGAAAATACGTCTCATAAAACGGAAAAACATGAACATGAGGCACATAAAAAGAATGAACCGACGAAAAAAAACGATGATAAAAACACACCTTCTGATGAAAACAAAAAGAACGGCGAAAACAAGAACAATAACGGCAATGTAAGCCAGGATCCTGAACCGAAAAAAGATCAGGATAAGAAAAAAAATGAACCGGGCGAGCCTTCGCAGGGTCAGAATAAAAAGCCAAAACCGCCAGCTCAAAAGGACGACAGTGTCTCTGTTGTAGCCCATCCAGAAAGTATTCCGGTTCTAGTAAACAAACGTTCTAAACTGCCTGAAAACTACAAGCCGGCAGACCTTGTTTATCCTGATGTACCGTTTATTTTCAGTGAAAAGACCGAGAAACGCATGATGCGCAAGGCTGCTGCTGATGCGCTTGAAACTATGTTTGCTGCCGCGGAAAAAGAAGGTATCCACTTGACCGGAGTATCAGCATACCGTTCGCATGCTACACAAACAACGCTGTTCAATAATTATGCAAAACGCGATGGCTATGAAAAAGCAAGAACATACAGCGCACTTCCTGGAACAAGTGAACATGAAACAGGATTGGCGATTGATGTAGCTGGAGACGGCGGAAAGTGTCCTGCCCAAGATTGTTTTGGCGGCACACAAGAATCAAAATGGCTTGCTAAACATGTTTCAGAGTTCGGCTTTATTATTCGCTATCCCGAAGGAAAGGAATCCATTACCGGGTATAAGTACGAGCCTTGGCACATCCGTTTTGTAGGAAAATCTGTTGCACAAAAGATCATGGGCAAAGGAGAAACACTGGAAGAATACTTTAATGCCGTGCCCGTCTCTAATGGAAAATAAACAAAAAAAGTACCTAGCCGCCTGGCTGGTACTTTTTTTGTTTATCAACACTTACTAAAAGTAATTATATTAATAAAAATCATCTTATGTTATACTAAAATTAGCGAGGTGAAGGTACACAATGAACACGTCCAAACTTTGTCCCAGGTTCGAAAAAGCAATGAATCTCTTGAGCCAGCGATGGACGGGCATGATTATTTATCTGCTTCTATCCGGCCCTCACCGTTTTTGTGCTATTGAATCAGCCATCGGAGTGAGCGGCAGGATTCTTTCTGAGAGATTAAAGGACCTTGAACAGCATGGTTTAGTAAAGCGGGTGGTTATTCCAGAGACCCCTGTACGCATAGAGTATTCCCTTACTGAAAAAGGATTGGCGATCCAGCCGATCATGAGAGAAGTGGAAAATTGGTCTCAAAACTGGCTTGAAGCCTAAAAAAAGCAGCTCTCACATGTGAGAGCTGCTTTTTTACTTTATATAAATTAAAATTTGTTCCATACAATCGCTTCTTGGATCGGGAATCGGGCAGTCTGATGAGCTGTTTTAGCTGCTTTTCCTACAGATATCAGCATAACGGGAAGATACCTTTCCGGAATGCCAAACGCTTTTACGAGTTCATCGGCATTGAATCCACCCATTGCACACGTATCAAGTCCTTTTGCTTTTGCTGTAAGCATAAGCTGCATGGATGCGAGTGAGGCATTGCGGATGGCCTCATCACGAGCCATTTCCGGACGTGTTGCATAAGCATCTTTAATCTGGCTAACAAGTGCTGTTTTAATTTCCTCTGTCATAAATCCGCCATTAACGGCATCCTGATAAACTCTGTCAGCATTTTGGTCAGCTTCTAAATCACCAAGAATGGCAACAACAGCTGATGCTTGCACTACTTGTTCCTGATTATAAGCAATCGGAAGAAGCTGCTCTTTTGCTTGCTGATCATGGAACACAAGAAACTTCCAGTGCTGAAGGTTCCAAGAAGATGGTGCTTTAGCTGCGTCCTCAAGGAGTTCTGTAATTTCTTCTGCTGACAGTTCTGCAGAAGGATCATATTTTCTTACTGAGTGACGTTCATTGATAACATCTGTGAAATCTCTGGTTGACATAAGATAACCTCCATTTAAACTCCATATATTGCATTGCCTGAAATTAAATTTTGCACAAAATAGAGAAACAATAAGTAATATACTTCTTTTTCTCAAGAGTGTCAACTTCCATAACCCATATGATAAAAAGCCTCCCCCGGTTTGGGAGAGACTCTTTACTTATAGTTGATTTGTATATTACGTTGAAACAGGGTTTCCCTTTATGCTTTCTTCTTGTTCTTTAAGATCCTCATCATCATTATCAATGATGGCTTTTGGCAGCCCGGAATGTTTGGCCCAGAAATAAATCAACAGAGAGCCGATAGCAATGATTATGAGATCCAATGGATTACTCAACACGCCTAGTCCGCCTCCAAAGGAACCGATATACGAAATGATAAGCATCATCACATAGTAGGCCACTAGCCACCATGATGATTTCAATTGCTGTGCAAGACTGACATCCTTCTTCGGTACATACTTCGAAAAGAGCAGGTAGATGACGAACATCAGAAGCTGTGAACCGATTAACCATGAAATCGTCTTCCAGCCAGACCAATATACGATATAGGTCGCGAAAATAAAGGAGAGAGGAGCAATAATACTCATCCCTTTAAGAGTAAATGGCTTGTGAAGATCCTTCGCGTTTAAGCGGAAAGCAGCCGAAGAAATCGGAGCGATCGCATAGGAAAGGATCAGGGCAACAGAACATACATTAACTAGCGCGTTCCAAGAAGGAAACGGGAGTGTCCAGAACACGGATAACACGAAAGACAGCCATAACGAAGGCCGTGGAATCCCTGTCTTTTGATGCACTCTTGAGAATACATTGAACAGCGTACCGGTACGGCTCCATGCGTACACTAAACGGGATGTTGTGTTCATAAAGATATTTCCGTTTCCGCCTGGTGAAATGACGGCATCAAGAACAACAATCGTTGCTAGCCAGCCTAATCCCAGGGCGACAGCAATATCTTTAAATGGCAGAGCGAATTCTGAAGCAATTTTTTCCCATCCTTTCCCCAGCATATCTGTAGGAATGGCACCAATAAACAGAATTTGCAATAGGGAATAAATCAATGCGGCAAGAACGATACACACAATGAGAGCGATTGGAATGTTTCGCTGTGGATTTTTTACCTCTCCGGCAACAGAGACAATGGGATGCAGCCCTAGGTAGGCAAACATAACACCACCTGTTGATATGGCGGCTTGAACACCTTGGAAACCAAATGGAGCAAATCCTTCAACCGAGAAGTTTCCGGATTTAAAATGGAAGGCTAACACGGTGATGATGGTGAGCGGGACAAAATACTTAAAAATCGAAATAATGATGTTCGACTTTGTAAATGTTTTAACACTCCAGTAGTTCAATAGGAAAAACAGGCAAAGCAACCCGAATTGTACAAGCCAGCCTGCAATGGTCGGTGAATCGGAACCTGCTTTGGTAAGTCCCGGGAACCAATAAGCAATATACTGTCTGACAGCTGTTACTTCTATTGAAATTAAGCTTGTGTAAGCGACAATAGTAATAAAGGAAATAAGATATCCTACGAGCGGTCCGTGAGAATATACTGGATACCTTAAAATTCCGCCTGTCCGCGGCAAGGCTGCACCAAGTTCGGCATAGACAAGCCCGATAAGCAAGACGATAATTCCTCCAATAATCCATGAGAAACTCCCAACTGGTCCTGCTTTCGATGCAACGTTACTTACTGCAAACAGCCACGCTGATCCAAAAATGGCTCCTAGTCCGATGAGTATAAGATCTAATAATGATATCGTTTTTTTAAATGGTCCTTGATCTGACATGAACTTCCTCCTTCAATACTTCAAAATTCCTTTGTTTCTGCACTCCTCATCCCAATTATTTTTCGACGCATTTTGAGAAATCATACATGTAAATATCCGTATTTGCGGTTTACGAAACATATTTTTAATTAATATGCTTTGCTAATCCACCAATCTTCCATCAAGCAAGACAGCCTGATAGAGAGATCGTCACCCCTGTAGCATTGCCAAAAATTAAAAACCATCCCTTAAATCGCTGCCCATTAGTTACTTTCGCGTTTTATCATCAATAGTTGAACGTCCGATTTTTTTATTTGTAATAAACTAGTATCTATGTTATCTTGGAAACTTTGCTTAAATCGAGAATTTATTGCTCAAATGATTTCATTACGAGGGGAAGATTTTCACTTACATCACTGGCCAGCATCCCTCTCTGAGCATTTTTTTGAGCCCACAAATCAGCACTTGCCCCATGAAAATAAACTGCATTGGCAATCGCTGGTTTTAAGTCTTTTTCTGCGGAAACAAAAGCGAGCAGCATACCGGTAAGCGTGTCACCCGTTCCTCCTTTTGCGAGACCTGCGTTGCCAGTCGGATTGACGATGAGGCTCCCGTCAGGAAAAGCCAATAGTGTATATCTTCCTTTTAAAATGACGATAACCCCGTGTTCCTCAGCATAGGATAATGCATAATGAAAACGGTTCTTCTGGATCTCACTGGCCGATACTTCGATCATTCTGCTAAATTCGCCCGGATGCGGGGTTAAAATGACAGAACCCTTCCGCTTTGGATACGTTCGTTTTTTCAAAGCTCCCGCATCAATGACCAGATGAAGATCAGTAGATAAAAGGTGTTCTAATGCTCTGTCGGTTTTTTCTTCATCTGATAGCCCAGGGCCGATGGCGCAAGCATTTATTCCGTCCGGTACATTGCCTTCTCCCACAGCCTCAAGACCGTCATGCTTGTACATTGCTTCAGGCAGCTGGCCCGCCAGGATTCCAGATACAAATCGGGTTGTTCCGATCGTTAGTTTTCCAATTCCGCTTTTTAACGCTCCTTTACCCGCCAGAAGTGAACTTCCCGGCATCTCATCAGATCCGGCAAGAAGAAGCCCTGTACCAAACGTGCCTTTATGAGCACCGGCAAACCTCTTATGAAACGTTGACCGAACATTTTCTTCTGTCCAAACTTGCCAATTGGATTGCTGAGGCAAACCGATTGATAACACTCTGGTGACACCAAAGAAATCTGTACTTCCTTCTAAAAACGCAGAGGGTTTAAAGCCATGCAGGCAAAAAGTAAATTCTGCTTGAAAGGCTTCATCTGTTTTTCCATGATCTGCAGAAACACCTGTAGGGAGATCCACCGCTATTTTCAGTGCTTGCTGGGAATTTGCCCATCTGACCTCTTGGGCAATCTTCCCTCTTAAGGGAGGAGAAGTTCCGACACCGAGCAGGGCGTCAATGATCACATCATATTTCCCTTCCCGTTCGGAGACCTTCAGGCCGCAAGCCGTATAATAAGTAAAATGTTTGAACGCTGTTTCCGTGCCAGGTTTTCCATCTGGAAGGGCGAGCTCACAATGGAATCCGTTCTGCTGAAGGTATCTTGAGAGCACGATGCCGTCTCCACCGTTATTGCCTTTACCCGCCATGACGAGGATACGGCTTTCTCTGGTTACCAGATCCGAAACGGCTTCATACAGAGCTTTTCCGGCATTCTCCATCAAGGTATACACATCCATGCCGCTATTTTGTGCTGTTTGATCGATTTTTTTAATTTCATCTCCTGTAAAGATATACATAGAAAATAGATCCTCCTCAACGCCTAAAAATATTGCTTCCATAGTATCCTACCCTTTTCTGTGAGTTGATGAACAACTGTGTTTATCTGAAATCAGGCCATAGAGTTATCTGACTTTTCTAAAAGGTTCAATTATTTTGAGTTACGCTGCTCAAACAAGCAAGACTTTTCTCTCAAGATCACAACAAAAAAGACCTTCTCATCAGAAAAGGCCTTCGTTTCATTCTGTTGTACTCTCATTTTGAGGGGTTATGCTCTGTATTTGAGCACTGTTATCCTGCTGTGATGGCTGAGCATCACTTTGACCGCCATCTGTCCCATCGTCCTTATTTGTATCTTCTTCCTCAGGCGGCATTGGTTTTTCAGGCTTTGGTTCAGGTTTTGGCTTTGTCTGATCAGCAGGCTTTTCAGAAGGCTTCGGAATTTTAACGGGGTTTTCTTCCTCTTTTGCCGGTTTTTCCGGCTTTACCGGCTTGTCTTTTTTCACTTTTCCTTTTTTTAAGCCTTTGTTATCTTTGGGTTTTTTTGCCTTTTTTTCCTTTGCTGGTTTTTGCTTCACCGGTTTTACTATACTTTCTTTCACCGGCTTTTCTTTCGCATTCGCGTAGGTTTTGCCGCTGTGAGCCGATATACTGGCAGGTCGCTGATCGGGAAAGAGCTTGTCTGTAGATATGACCTGCTCCAGCATGATATCCTTTTCCTGATTCGAAAGACTGTCGGTTGAAACAACCACATTAGATAATGTATTTAAAGGGTGCGATCCTGAATTTATTTTAGTTTTTGGCATATTTTCTTCCGTTTTCGCTTTGTCACCATGCGCAAAGCCAAGCCATACGCTCAGCAGTACAATTGGTATAGCAAGCGAGATGAGCTTATACATAATCTTCACCTTCCTCATTGCTAATTACCACAATGGCTACTATTATAAACCCAAAATGAATAAAGATAAAAAATCCGAATTTTAGAATAACTTGGGAAAATGAGATAGATTCCTGCTTAATAATCGCTATATTTTCAATACTACTTTCCCAACTTTCCTTTTTCCATTATATGCTACTATTTTCATATAACCTTCTTAAGGGGAGTTATCATGATATTACAAACAGAAAAGGCGTCTGAAGTCATTGAATTGCTCAGTCGATGGAACGTGAGTATGAGGGATCGAAATCTGGCAGTGGTCGAAGAATTAAATATTGAGGTGCAGGAACAAATCGATCCTGCCGGACTGGATCAGCAAGAACTGTTATGGCATTCGCTGCTGGAGATCCGGTATACACTCATCCAAAAAAACTTTGATGACACTGCAGTTCTATTGCAGCAGCTTGAACTGCTTCAAAGACAGTTATCCCCTGAAATGGCTTTCTACTATCACTTTTTCAAAGGCGTCTATGCCTACAGTATGAACCAGTACATAGAAGCTGTGGCCTGCTATTATGAAGCGGAAAGATTTATGGGCAGTATTGAAGATAAGATCGAAGTTGCCGAATTTTTTTATAAAGCGGCCACTGCCTATTATCACAGCAGGAAGTTTCTGCTTTCACTCAGCTATGCAAAACTGGCTAAAACCACGTATGAAGAAGTTTCAAAAAACGATCTCAGAAGTGCAGACTGCGAAAACATTCTAGGTCTCTGCTGTCTTAGTCTAAAACAGTACGAGCAGGCAGAAGAGCACTTTTTGGATTCACTGGATATCGCTGAGAAGTTTAAAGATGAAGAGCTTCTCAACTTTATACGCTATAACCTTGGATTCCTTTATTCTGAACAAAATTTGTCCGATATTGCCATTCGCCACCTTAGCGAACTGTACAGCAAGGAGTTTATCCCCCATAAACTATCCTTCCTGCTCGCACGGGAATACTTCAAAATGGAAGATAAAGAGAATGGTTTTTTTTATCTCCAGCAAGGCATGGACGTTTGCAGCACCATTCAGAATGAAGAGTATATTCACCACCTGCAAATTTTAAATGCCCAGTACTCTAATCTTCCCTCTGAGGAAATCGAGCAAGTTGTTACTGAGCATTTGAAATACTTTGAAGAACAGCAGTTATGGGGCTTTGTACAAGATTATACCGAAGCCATTGCTACGATTCTTCATCATGAAAAAAAGTTTGAGAAAGCCAGTACTTATTTTTATCAGGCGTACCGCGCTAAAACCAAAATTGAAGAAATGGGGTATTTACGATGAAAAAAGCAAAAATTTTACTGGGAACTTTTTTGGTTTTAACAGCCTTGATGGGTGCAGCTGCTGCTAATGGCAGCCTTCAAAGCGAGCACGGAGTAATCCGTGACACACCTACACACGTGTAAGATCAGAATTTGAGCTTGTCATAAAAAAAGAGCCCGATCGGCTCTTTTTTTATGGGTTCAAATCATTATAAAGGAGATTTCTATGAAACCAGCACTTCCTTACGACGTAATCGAAGTAAATAACATGAAAGCCAGGGTCATTGCAAGCTTTCCAGATACTGTAGTGGCAGATTTCAAAGAATTTCAGGAGGTAGATCCACAGCACGAAAGGCAAGTCATCAAGCATGGTGCATATAAGATCGTGAAATTGGATCAGAATAAAAATAAATAATAAAACCCCCCTGGATCATTCCAGGGGGGTTTTATTATTT